>JAOPVG010000242.1 GCA_025966255.1 Jatrophihabitans sp. | reverse complement strand
CGGAAACCGACCGCGGCCGAGTCCGGTGCGATCGCATACACGTCGAGCAGGCCGCCGGCGGCGGGCAGGGTCTCCGGCGTCACGAACGCGACGTCGGCGTCACCGGCGTCGGTCAGCGCGAGTCCGGCGGTGAGGCAGCCGAGCAGCACGGGTACCGAGATCCAGTGCGGCGGCAGCGCCACCAGTGCGGTGTTGCCGACGCCGAGGCCGAGTTCGTCGACCAGCAGGTGATGGGTCTTCGCCACCCAGTTCGCGAGCGACTTCGCCGACAGCTCGGAGCGCTCGCCGCTCGCCTCGTTGTAATACGTGACGAAGGGTCGCGACGCGTCGCTCGCCAACAGTTCGGAGAAGCGCTGCTCAGGTGTCATGCCGCGGCTCAGTTGATGCAGGTCGAGTCGATGGGCGTCGCCGTCTTCGTCGGGGCCGGCGTGGTTCTCGATGTGCCCGTCGACTTGCGTCCGGCCGGACTGGAGGAGGACGGCGACGCTGGGCCGACCACCTTGTCGACGAAGGCCTGCACCGTGGGCGGATCAACCTGCAGGCTGCCGTCCGACCCGAGGGTCGTCGGGATCGTGCGACCCACAATGTTGTTCGCGGTGAGGTTCTCGAGTTGCCGGGCGAGGGTGAGGATGTCGAGGATCGGGTCGAAGGTGATCGACTTCTTCACCGCATCACCCAGCGCGTTGAGCTGGAACAGGATGCCCACCGAGGCCACCTGCCGGAAGGCGGCCGTGAGGAAGTATTGCTGGCGCTTCACCCGGTCGAGGTCCTCGCGACCGTCGGGAAAGTTGTGCCGCTGCCGCACGAATGCGAGCGCCTCGGCGCCGCTGATCGTGTGCTTGCCCGCTGACAGCTTCAGCCCGGATCCGCCGCCGACGCCGGTCGCCTGGTTGTGGGCGCCCGTGTCGTCGACGGCGTGGCAGAGGTTGATCGGCACGCCCTTGATGGCGTTGCTGATCCGGTAGAAGCCGAGGAGGTCGACCTGGATGTAGTGGTTGATGGTGAGCCCGGTCAGGTCGGTGATGGTCTTGATCAGCAGGTTGGCGCCGGCGGTCTGCTTGTCCTTCAGCGGGCCCCTTGTGTCGACGTATGCGTTGGCGTAGGCGGAGTTCAGCTTGTTGTCGCGGTAGCCGGGGATCTTGACGAATGAGTCACGGGGCAGCGAGATCAACGTGGCCCGCTTCCCGTCGGCGGGCACGTGCAAGATCATCATCGTGTCGGTGGCGAGACTGCCGCCGTCCCGGCCCACGTGCAGATCGCTGATTTCCTTGTCCGTCATGTTCGTGCGGTCGTCGTTGCCCACGAGGAGGATGTTCTGGTCCTTGCCGTCGAGGTCCTTCTTGGTGTTCGTCGGGTTCTGGTTGACGACGACGCCACTGAGGCGGTGCAGGCCGGTGTTGATGTCCCGGAACGTCAGCCAGTAGTAGCCGGAGAGTCCGAGTAGCGCGGTGGACAGCAGCGCACCGAGGACGCGACCCACTGGGCGCGCCGGGTTCGAGTGCACGCCGCGGCCCCGATGACGACCCCGCGGGTCGAGGTGCGGTGGCAGGGCACTGGACATTGCGGACGAGACTACAAGTACATCGCGGGTCAACTTGCTGAGCCGCGCAGATGCACGCTGTCGCGATCAGTCGATACAGCCCAACCCGTGGGTGGCATCGGCCGGCGCCGTGGTCTTGACCTTCGTCGTCGATCCGGTGCTCGCGGTCCTGGGTGTCGGCACGCCCTTCACCATCACGTTGTTCGTGCCCATCACGAGCGTGACCCGCGAGACGCTCGGCGTCTCCACAGTCTTGGCGTTCGGGACGAACGCAAGTACGGCCTTCGCCTGCGGCTCGCGGCCGGCGGGGTACTCGACCGTGGTCTCCTTGGTGATGGCGGTCGAGTTGATCTCGTTCACCTTGAAGCCGAAGCCCTGGAGCGCCGTGGCATTGCGGCCGGCCAACTTGGCGGTGTCGGTGCCGTTGAGAACGTCCACCGTGACCGTGCTCGGCGCGGCCGCCTTGGCGGCGCTCAGCGTCGAGTTGGTCTTGCCTTCCAGTTGGCTGATGAACGCCGGGATGGCCGCGCGGTTCACGCCGACGACCGAGGTTTCCACGCCGTCCGGGTAGATGAGCTGCGGACCGTTGTTGGGGATGGTCGCGAAATTGATCTTGCCCGACGTGAGCGACTCGAACTGCTGGGCGAGGTCAAGCAGGTTGAGCGCGGGGTCGGTGAGCAGCGACTTTCCCACGGCCTTGAGCAGATCCCGCATCTTGAACGGGTTGAGCAGCGTGCCGGCCGAGGTCACCTTCTCGAAGGCGGCCTTGAGGAAGTATTGCTGGCGCTTGATCCGGTCGAGATCGCCCTGCGGCAGGCCGTGCCGCTGCCGGACGAACGCCAGCGCCTGCTGCCCCTTGATCACCGAAACGCCCTTCGGCAGGTTGATGCCGGAGTAGCCGCGGCCGAACTGGTCGCGATCGGTGCTGGGGTTCTGCGCCGCCTTGAGGCAGACCGTCACGCCGCCGATGGCCTCACTGATCCGGTAGAAGCCGAGCAGGTTCACCTGCATGTAGTGGTCGACGTAGAGCCCGGTCAGCAGGTGGATCGTCTTGATCGTCTCGATGATCCCCGCGCTCTGGGCGGCGGTCTCGCTCCGGTGCGCCGTCTTCGCGGTGTTGTACCCGAGCGGATAGGCCGAGTTGATCTTGCCCTGGCCGTGCCCGGGGATCGTCACCCAGGAGTCGCGCGGGAAGGACACCAGGGTCGGCCGCGAGCCGTTCGCCGGCACGTGCAGCAACATCATCGTGTCGGCGTTCACCGTGGAGATGTCATGCCCGGTGTGCAGCGCATCGAGCTCGGCCGGGGTAGCGCCGGCGCGGGTGTCGTTGCCGATCAGCAGGATGTTTCGGTCGCCACCGTCGGGATCACTCTCGGCGCTGGTCAGGCCGGGCACTTTGTCCCCGTGGGGCACGCTCGCGGTGAAGTTCTTGAACGTCACCCAGGCGAAGCCGCTGGCGACGAGGATCAACAGCGACAGGGACGCACAGGCCGCTCGCGCGCCCACCCGAAGCCCGCGCGGTACGTCCTTGTGCCGGGCAGCGACGGGCGGGTAGCCGCCCAGATCAGATGACATCGCCAAGAAGGCTAACCGCCGCTGCCGGGCTCGGCGGCTCGACACGAGCGACGCATGTGACAGGTGTTGGTATTGGGGAATTTGGTGCAGGGCTAGCCCACTGGGACATTGGAACGTAGTCTGCAGGCGGACCGGCGTGTCGTCGCCGTC
>JAOPVG010000193.1 GCA_025966255.1 Jatrophihabitans sp. | reverse complement strand
ATACCGGCGTGGCGGTGCCGCCGAATGGACGCCCCGGGAATTGGGCGATTTTCCGAGAGGTAGTCACTCAATTTGGTCGCCCACCGGGTCGGAATCGTGGACCGACGATCATCCCGGATCAATTGGTCGGGGCGACGGATTTGAACCCGGTTTCTTCGCCCGAAGCAGAACGGGCGGCGACGCTAGCCGGGGTCGCCGACCGAGACCCGGGCGTCCGCGGTGTGGGCGGATGCCAGGCGAGCGATGTGTTCGGTGCCCTCGATGTCGATGTTCGGGATGATCCGGTCGAGCCAACGGGGCATCCACCAGGCCCACTGACCGAGCAGCGACATGACGGCGGGTACCAGGACCATTCTGATGACGCTCGCGTCGATGAGGACAGCGGCGGCCATGCCGACGGCGAGCATCTTCACCGTCGGATCGGGGTCGAGGACGAAGCTGGTGAAAACGACGACCATGATGGCCGCTGCGGTGGTGATCACGCGGGCGGTGCCGCCGATGCCGATGGCCACGCTGCGGTGCGCGTCGGCTGTCTTGGCCCAGGCCTCATGCACTCGCGACAGGAGGAAGACCTCGTAGTCCATCGACAGCCCGAAGACGATCGCGAACATGAGCATCGGGACAAAGGCCGGGATGGGCAGCTTCTCCTCGATCCCGACCAGCGATGAGCCCCACCCCCACTGGAAGATCGCGACGACGACGCCGTAGGCCGCCCCGACCGAGAGCAGGTTGAGCACGGCGGCCTTCACGGCGATCGTGAGTGAGCGGAATGCGACCATCAACAGGATGAACGCCAACGCGACGACGACCAGGATGAGCCAGGGCATGCGTTGCGAGATCCTCGCGGTGAAGTCCACATAGGACGCGGTCGAGCCGACGATGTAGCTATCGGCCGGCACGGTCTTGAGCACGGAGTCCCGCAGGGTGCTGACGAGATGGGTCGTCGCGGCGTCCTGCGGTGAGGTCGTCGGCACGACGGTCATCACCGCGGTCGTGCCGGCCGAATTGAGGGTCGGGGCGCCGGCCGCCGCGACGCCCGGCGTCTTGCTGATCGAGTTCTGTGCGCTGGTGAGCAGCGTCTGCGCGTCCTGGGCCGAGGTGCCCTTCGGCAGTGAGAATACGACGCTGAGCGGGCCGTTCGTCCCTGGGCCGAAGTCGGCCGCGACGAGATCGTAGGCCCGCCGGATGCTCTCGGACTTCGGATTGGTCCCGGCGTCCAGCTGCCCGAGCCGGATCGACAGCAACGGCAGGCCGAGCAGGATCAACACCAGCGTCGCGGCGATCGCCCATGGCGTCGGGCGGTCACTGACCTTGCGTCCCCAGCGGGCGAACGCGCTGCGCTCGTGAGCCTCGTCGCTCGCGGCGACGAGGGCAGCCAGCGAGGATGCGACATCGGTGCTTGCATTCGCCGCCCGCTTCGTCGCGCGCAGGTCCTTGAGTGCGCGGACGTTCTGGCGGGCGATCCCCATGAAGGCGGGCATCAGGGTGAGCGCGGCGAGCATTGTGACCGCCACGACCACAGCGGAAGCAAGCCCCATCGCTCCGACGAACGGCACACCCGCGACGTAGAGGCCGAGGATCGCGACGACGACGGTGCTTCCCGCGACGACGATCGCCGCGCCGGACGTCGCCGTGGAGCGACCGGCAGACTCCAGCGGCTCCATGCCGTGGTCGAGCTGTTCACGGTGCCGCGCGACCAGGAAGAGGCCGTAGTCGACGGCTACACCCAGACCGAGCAGCGTCGCGACAGTGGGCGCGGTGGTGGGGAAGTTCATTGCGGAGGCGAGCAGCCCGACGAGCGAAATGCCGGCCAGGACGCTGAACACAGCTGAGACCAGCGGCATGAATGCGGCGACGACGGAGCCGAACATCAACAGCAGCAGGAGAAGCGCGCAGACCAGTCCGATGATCTCGGAGTTCTTGTCATCGGTCTTCTGGCCGATCTGGCCCGCGCCTGCGCCGTACTCGACTTCCAACCCGGCCGTGCGGGCGGGCTGGACCGCGGTATCGAGGTTCGTCAGGTAGGCCGTGTCCAGGGACGCGGGCACGACGTTCCACGACGTGGTGCCGTACGCAGTGCTCCCGTCCTTGGCCACTTGCGGCGAGTTCGGGGTCGCGAAGGGGCTGACCGCGGAGATCACGTGCGGCAGCTTGGCGATGTTGGCCATCGACGTGTTGACGGCGCTGGTCTGCGTGGTGACCGTTCCGCTCTTGGCGTGGAAGACGATCTGACCGGCGTAGCCGCCTTGGGCTGGGAAGTCCTTCTTCAGTAGGGAGAGCCCCTGCGACGACTGGCTACCCGGAACGGTGTAGTCGTTGACGAACTTGCCGCCGAAGGAGTTGCGCGCGGCGAGCAGCACGCCCAGCAGGATGACCCACGCGACAATGACCTGCCAGTGCCGTCGCGCGCACCAACGTCCGAGCGCTTCGAGGAATGCGTTCATGCCTGACTCCCTGTCATGCGATCACGTGCTCGAAAGCGGGTCCCGTTGTTCGGCCGGCGATGCGTCGTCGTTCGCGCCCGATTCGAGGCGTTCGATGGCGGCGATGAGCTCGAGCACCCCGATGAACGCCACTCGGTGCTGATCGCTCGCGCGCGTGACGGATCCTTGGTACTGCCCTGCGTGACGCTGGACTTCCATGACCATTTGCATGACGGACTCCGTTCGCAGCACGCAGCGGATTCGGCTCGTCGAACAGGCTCCACCATGTCGGTCGGTCCTGCCGCTGTCCCTAGGGGCGCTCCCTAGTCCTGCTCGGCCGGCAGCGGGGTTACGTCACGTGTCTCTCGCATTGCGGCTTTCCGCCGCGGTGCCCACGACTCGATGCGCGCGGGTCGTCGGCGCCAGACGCGGCCACCGAGCGCGTGCAAGCTCCACCGCCCGACGGCATACTCGAGCATCTCGCCGGCGTCGAGCTCGCGCGTCGAGTTGCCCACTCGGACGAAGAACGCGGTGCTCCGTTGCTTGGCCGCGCGGAGGAACACCGGCCGCCCAGCCGGCCGGACGCGCAGCAGGCAGATCTCTTGCTGGTCGATTCGCTCGAAATCGACGATCACTGATGCCGCGGCCGGTGCGCCGATGGTGGTCGTCAGCAAGTCCCGCAACCACAGCTCGTAGCGATCGCGGCTACGGTCCTTGACGAGGCCGTAGTCGTCGTCCAGGCCGGCGACCGAGCCGTCGTCGGCCACCCCGATCAGCAGCGTGCCGCCACGCCCGTTGAGGAATGCGGCCACCGCGGCGGCGACGACTATCTCCAGCCGGGCGTCGCGGACCCTGGTGTGGCGGTTGAACCGGGCGGAGGACTTGAACTCGACCTGGCTGCTCTCTCCCGCGCGGATCAACTCCGACGCCGACGGAGGTGGGACGGCGCGGCGCTGGGCAAGCTGGTCGGCGCCGGCAACGAGTACGACCGTCCCGACCAGGCCGCCCAGGACCACGGCGACCGGCAACTCCCGGACGGGCCGACCGGCAACGATCGCCACCAGCGAGCTGCCCAGCGCGGCACCGGTGATCCCGCACAGCGTGCTCGCGGCCCAGCTCAGCCGCGGCGGGCGGAACCGGGCGATCCCCAACCTGGCGGCCGCACCGGCAAGGAACCCGATCACCGGAACCGCGACGCTGACCAGCAGCAGGGAGGTGGGGCCAGTCATGGACCCACCGTGCTCCGCAACTGTCGGGCAGTCCCTAGGGATAAGCCCTAGCGCGCCTCGGAGTCGAGGCGCCCGGCGCGTCGAGGAACGCGGCCCGCAACTCGCGCCGCGATCGGATGCCGAGCTTGGCGAAGATGTTGCCCAGGTGGTACTCGATCGCCTTCACACTCAGATAGAGATCGGCTGCTACTTCGCGGTTTGTCATCCCGTCGGCGACCATCACGGCGACGACCTGTTCCTTGGCGGTCAGGGACTGCATTAGCTTCGGCCAGCCTTCAGGAGCGGACATCGCGCTGACTGCGCCGCAGGCCGACAGCATGCCCTCACATGTGTCGGCGAAGCGGGCTGCACCGAGGCGAGTGAGCACGCCGCGCGCGAGGCGCAACGGTGCGATCGCCGCGTTGCGGTTCCTCGATTCGATGAGGAATCGTCCGTAGTCCATCGCGAGCAGTCCGTCGGCGAGTGACCGCGAGTCGGCGGCAACTGCGGCGAGGGCTTCGACGTAGACAGCCGATGCCCGATCGGGGTGGCCGGCGCGATGCTGGAGCAGTGCGGTGAGCCGGCCTCGGTCGGCCTGGGTCGTCCCGCCCCAAGGCGCCGGCGGCGCCTCGTCGAGCAGGCGCCCGGCCGCGGCCAGTTGGCCCTGCATCAGATATGCCTCGGCCAACCGATAGCGCCACAGCGCGAGATTGGGATGGTCGGCCGACACCGCGCCGACCCGTTCGTCCATGGGTCGCAACGCGGCTGCGACTGCGGGCCAGTCGCTTCTTCCCCACGCGCGGTGGCCGGCGGCCAGCGCCGCGTACGCGGGTGCCTCCACGCTGGTCCCCGCCCCGGCCGCCTCGCGGGCCGCGTCGGCGTGGGTGGCCGCGAACCGGTCGTCTCCGCGGGCGGCATACAGATGGGTCGCGACCGAACGCGCATAGGGGACATACCAGCCGTGTTCGAGGTCTTCGGCGAGCGAGATCGCCAGCTCGGCGTGTGTTGCCGCTCCGGACCAGTCCCCGGTATGGAAGTCCGCCTCAGCCATCGAGGCGTACACGTTGCAGACGTCCGTCGTCGGATATCCGAGCTGCACCCAGCTGACTACGGTTCGCAGGTCTTCCAGAGCGTCCAGATACTGGCCCGACCAGTTGCGGACGACCCCGCGGATCGTGACCAGCTCGGTCTCGAAAGCGGCGGGTCGGACGCCCGGCCGCGAGCAATCGGCTAGCAGCGGCAGGGCGTCGGAGAACCGGCCGGTCTTCGCGTAGCTCCAGGCCAAGGCCTGGCGGGCCATCGTGTCCACGGTGTCCACCGCACCGGCGATCTCGCGCGCCCGCCACGCCCAGCGGATGCTCGCCTCGTCGTCGCCGAGCATCGCCGAGATGAACGCCAGCGCCGCGGCGCTACGTCCGAACAGGACCGGGTCCTGCGAGGGCGAAACGGACTCGGCAATGCTCTGCAACTCCGCCGCGCAGCGCGCGAACTGCCCGGACGGCGTGGCCAGCAGAGCCAGGGTGTACCGCCGATAGGGACTGTCGGCCCGCGCGGCAACCGCGCTCGCATGGGCCTGCGCCCCGAACACGTCACCGGCGAGGAGCAACAACTCGACCGCCTGAAAGATCGCACGATCAGCGCGGCGCACGTCTGTGTCCACGCGCGCGGCGGCGAGTAGGTGGTCGGCGGCCAGTTGCAAGGCGCCGTCGTCCTGCGCCGCCGTAGCGGCAGTGATGAGCTCGGCCGCCAACCGCCCGTCGAACCGGTCGGCGGTCGCCGCGATCCGATGACGCAACGATGACGGCTCATCGACC
>JAOPVG010000178.1 GCA_025966255.1 Jatrophihabitans sp. | reverse complement strand
CGCCGATTCTGACGCGCGGCTGTACCCGCGCCAGGCAATACGGGGCGCTCTCGATGCGCGGAGCCTGGTGCAGCGGTTCGGCCCGGTCACCGCTGTCGATCGGGTGAACATCCACGTCGAACCCGGGGTGGCGCACGGTCTGGTCGGACCGAATGGTTCGGGCAAGACCACCACGCTCAACCTGCTCAGCGGATTCCTTCGCTCGTCCGATGGCTCGGTGTCCGTTGGTGACAACCCGCTCAAGCGGGGCAAGGCCTATCTGGCCGCGCGGGCCGGGCTGAGCCGCACCTTCCAGACACCCAAGCTGGTACCGGGTTCCACCGTGCACGTGAACTTGCTGATGGCGGCCGATCAGGTCGTGCCGCCCAAGGGCTTCTCGTCGGTCTTCCGGTTGCCGGCGGGTCGGCGGCGCGAGGCCGAGGTCAATGCCCTGGCCGATCGTGCGGCGGCGCAGCTCGGCTTGCTGCCGGTACTGCACCTGCCCACGGCCGTGCTCTCACACGGCACCCAACGACTCGTCGAGCTCGCCCGGGCCATGCTCATGGGGGGTGCGGTGATCCTGCTCGACGAGCCGGCCGCCGGTCTGAGCCCGGCGGAGGTCGAGGTGGTCAAGCGATCGGTGAACGAAATGACGGCGGCCGGTTCGGGCGTTCTCATTGTCGAGCACAACCTGCCGATCGTGTACGACCTGACCGACGAGGTGACGGTTCTCGACCGAGGTTCGGTGCTGTTCCACGGCACACCGCCGGAGGTTGCGATCGATCCGGAGGTGGCCAGGATCTACGCCGGCAGCATCGATCGCACCGATCAGCTACGCGAGAATCGCCCGGCGAGGCCGGCTGAAACCGGGTCGACGTTGACGATTCGCGGTCTGCGGGCCGGCTACGGTGCCATGGACGTCGTGCATGACCTCGATCTGGACGTGCAGCAGAACGAGCTCGTGGCGATCGTCGGTCGCAATGGCGTCGGGAAGACGACGCTGCTGGCGGCCATCGCCGGCGTCCGGTACGGCTCCAACGCAGGTACGGTGTCGATCGATGACCGTCGTTTGGAATCGCTGAATCCATGGCAGCGGACCGCGGCCGGAATCGCGCTCGTACCCGAGGGCCGGCGCATCTTCAGGCAGATGACCGTTGCCGACAACCTGGCGATGGCCGCCGGCGGTCGCGGTACCAGCGCTGCCGACATCAAGAACGACCTGAACTGGATTCATGAGCTGTTCCCGAACCTCCAGCGCTACCACAAGACAACCGCCGGTTCGCTGAGCGGTGGTGAGCAGCAGATGGTTGCCGTCGCTCAGGCGCTGGTCAGCCGACCGCGCTTCCTGTTGCTCGACGAGCCGACCGCAGGCCTCGCGCCGATCCTGGTCGATGAGCTCTTCGCGACCTTGTTGCGCCTGCGCTCGGCCGGTGTCGGGGTATTGGTCGTCGACCAGAACGTCGAGCGGCTGCTGACAATTTCTGACCGTGCTTTCTTGATGGACGGCGGCAGGCTCGTACTGGGCGGACCGGTCGAATCGCTGTCGTTGTCCGAGATCGTCGACACCATCGTTCGAGGCGTAGCTCAAGACGCCGCAAAGCAGGAGGCCTGATGTCCGAGCCAACAGTCCAGATCAGCCAGGGTCAGCTTGTCGGTACGGCCGAGCCGACCCCGCACGGGGACGTCCACCGCTTCGCAGGCATTCCCTTTGCGATCAGTCCGGTCGGCCCGCTGCGCTTCAACGCCCCCGGTCCGGCACCGTCCTGGGAGGACGTCAGACCCGCAACGGAGTTCGGGCCGTCACCCGTCCAGGTCCTGGAAGGGCCGTTCTCGGGCACCGTGCCCGGCATGGCGCCTGACCGGGTCGATGAGGACTGCCTGACCCTGAACGTCTGGCGACCGGCCAACGCGGCCGAGAACCTCCCGGTGCTGCTCTGGATCTACGGCGGAGCCTTCACGATCGGGTCGGGCTCGCTCGAGAGCTATGACGGCGCGCGCTTCGCCGCCGAGCAGAACGTTGTGATCGTGACCGCCAACTACCGGGTCGGTGCGCTGGGCTTTCTGGATTTGCGCGAGTTCGGGGGCGAAGAGATCGGCGCTGTCACCAACGCCGGACTACGTGATCAGCTTGCAGCGGCCAGCTGGGTGAAGGAGAACATCGCGGCATTCGGCGGCGACCCGTCGCGGATCACGGTCTTCGGTGAATCAGCCGGAGCCGGGTCGATCATCCATCTCATGCTCGCTCCTGGAGCGAAGGACGTGATCGCCCGGGCCATCCCACAGAGCCCCGGCGTCGACTTCACCCAGAGCGGTGAGGTCGCCGGAATCATCGCCGGTCGGCTGCTCGCCGAGCTCGGCATCACGACTGCCAAAGAACTCCTGGACGTCCCGGCCGACCGGCTCTTGCCGGCCCAGGAGGCGGTGATGATGGCATCGATGGGTGAATACGGTGCGATGGTGTTCCACCCGGTGGTCGACGGCGAGATGGTGCCGTCCACACCATCGGTTGCGTTTGCCCGAGGCGACGTCGCCGACATCGACCTGCTGATCGGCTCTACGGCTGAGGAGATGCGGCTCTACCTCGACCCTCGCGCCAACGAGGCCGGACGGGACGGCCTCATCGAATGGGCCACGGCCTACCTCGTCAACCGGATGGGTGGCGAGACACCGCCGCCCGATCGGGTGGCGTCGTTGGTCGACAACTACATCAAGGCGAGCGAGGGCACCAGCCGCAGTACCGCTGCCGACCAGTGGGCAGCGATCACGAGCGACGGCGGCATGCGGCTACCAGCGCTGCGGCTGGCCGATTCGCAGTCCCAACACAATCCCCGTACGTACGCGTACGCGTTTACGTGGCAGTCCCACAACCCCAACGCCGACATGGGCGCATTTCATGCTGTCGACATCCCGTTCACCTTCGACACACTCGATCGGGCCGGGTGGGGCGAGTTCGTCGGGATCGACGACGAGGGTCGCGCCGTCGGGCATGCGTTGCGCTCGGCCTGGGCCGCGTTTGCCGCCACTGGCGATCCGGCCTCGGACGGGTCGGGACCCTGGCCGGCGTATGACACCCGAACCCGCACGATGAAGATCCTTGATGCACCGCTCGCCGTCGTGGACGACCCGCTGGGTGAGGTGCGTGGGTGGTGGGACGGGCTGTGGAACGAGAACGCCCGGCCCCCAGGGTTCGCCTAGGTCGCTTAGGCGGCTTGCCGCCCCGGCTTCTGCGGCTTGCGGGCAATCGCCGACAGCACCGCAACTGTGACCACGTTGCTGTCAGCCGCCCGAGTCTCGGCGGTATTCCTCCAACGGCTTCGCCCGGCCGCGCTCGACGGCGGGCGTCGAACGAGCGACGGGAATCGCTCGCGGTCGATGCAGTGAGTACCGCCGCCCGTGCGCCTCCGTCCGGCTCTGCGCGCGCACTCCAAGGCCACCAAGCGCTTGATAGGTAGATTTCAGCAATCCGAGCGGCTGACGACGAGGAGACACCGAAGATGGGACAACTGGACGGACGCGTGGCGCTGGTGACCGGCGGTGCTCGAGGACAGGGCCGGTCGCACGCACTTGCATTGGCCGCCGAGGGCGCCACCGTCATTGCCTGCGACATCGCTGACCAGATCGCCAGCGTCCCGTACGCACTGGCGAGTGCGCGCGATCTGGACGAGACCGTCGCGGCACTTCGCGCACTGGGCGAACGGCACCGCGGTGCTGTCGTCGACGTACGCAAGACGGATCAGGTTGACGCGCTGGTCGACGAGATCATCGCGGAGTTCGGCCGCATCGACATCCTCGTCGCCAACGCCGGCATCTGCGGGTTCTGCGAGGTCGACCAGATCTCCGACGAGAACTGGACGGACATGATCGACACGAACCTCGGCGGTGCCTTCCGCTGCATTCGCGCCGTTCTGCCGCACATGAAGCGACAGCGCTACGGGCGCATCGTGACGACGTCTTCCGGCGCAGGGCGCGCCGGTATGCAGAATCTGGGCCACTACGTCGCCTCGAAGTGGGGACTGATCGGACTCACGAAGACGGTCGCGCTCGAGGTGGCTCAGCTCGGCATCACCGCGAATGCGATCTGCCCGACAACCGTCGCGACGCCGATGGTGCTCAACGAGGCGACCTACCGGGTGTTCTGCCCGAACATCGAGAACCCGACACTCGAGGACGCCCGGCCGGGACTCGAAGGGCTCAGCCCGATGCGGGTGGCCTGGCTGGAGCCCGAGGACGTCACTCGTGCGGTCCTCTACCTCGTCACCGATCCTGGATACACGAGCGGAACCGTCATCGAGGTCAACCTGGCCTCCTCAGCCGGCCGAACCTGACGGCCGTCGAGCCGGGGGCCCGCACGGGTGGTGTCGGCGAGATCGCGCACGGTCCGGGCCGAGAAGAGATCGGCGCAGGCGGTCAGCTCGCCTTCGAGCGCCGCCGCCCCGCCTGCCGCACCGAGATTC
>JAOPVG010000176.1 GCA_025966255.1 Jatrophihabitans sp. | reverse complement strand
GACAGGACCGACCACGCCGCGGCCTCGTAGGGCGAATGGAAGCCGCAGGGACGAAGGCCGGGCAGCCGTTCCTGGGCGTCGGCGATCACCGGGTCGCGGCGGCCCACGCTCGGCCACCCGCGGGCGTCGACATCGAGCGACAGGAAGCGGCACGTCTGCTCCGTGGCGGCGTCGAGGTCGCCATCGCCCGTCACCGCGATGCGGGCAGTGCTGCCGTGCTGGGTCACCACGACCTCGGCCCGGCGCCAGTCGCCCTCGACCGCGAAGGCCGAGCGAAGTTGCCCCGTGCCACCCTGGGCGGGCAGCGATGCCGGCGCGAACCCTTCCCAGAAGGACTTGCTTGTCGACAGCGACCACGGACCAAGCACGTGGAAAATCGATTCGTGGCGGCCCACGGCTCACTCCTCTCGTCGTCTTCTCGCCCGACCGAGACGGTAGCGCCGACGTCTGACGACGAGGACGAGCGGCGCTGCCCCTAAGACCGTTGTGCCGCCGCCCTCGATGTCCTTCGATGGGAGATGACGACAATCGACGGGGGAGGACATGGGCGGGCACTTCGACACCTATCGCGGCGTCGTGCTCGACACCGCGGACCCGCTGGCGAACGACCGCGTCCTCGTCGAGGTGCCCGACGTGCTCGCCGCAGAGTCGATGTGGGCCCGGCCCGAGCACCCGGGCGCAGTGCAGCCGGCGACGGGCGACGCGGTGTCGATCCGGTTCGAGAACGGCGATCCCGACTATCCGATCTGGTCGGCCGACGCCTCGGCCGCGACCGCTCCGGGCGACTCGCCGGCGGCAACCAAGGGCTATCGGGCGACCTATCGCGGCATCGTGCTCGACAACGTCGACCCCGGCGGTTATCAGCGGGTGCTGGTCGAAGTGCCCGACGTCTTCGCGGCATCGTCGATCTGGGCGATGCCGGAGCAGCCCGGCGCCGCGCTACCGGCCGTCGGCGACGAGGTCTGGGTGCGCTTCGAAGACGGCGACGTCGACTATCCGACGTGGACGGGCGGGAGCGGCACAGGGAGCTATGGCGCGACGTGTCGCGGCGTAGTGCTCGACAACGTGGATCCCGGTGGCTACCAGCGGGTGCTGGTTCAGGTGCCGGACGTCCCGGCCGAAGGACCGATGTGGGCGATGCCCGAACAGGCGGATGCCACGGTGCCCGAAATCGGTGCCGAGATCTGGATCCGATTCACCGACGGCGATCCGCAACACCCGACCTGGTCGGCCTGAAACTGGCGACCGAGATCCGAAACGACCATGCGCTCCGCCGAGGTCGTGGTCGTGGTCGATCAGGCGCTCAGCTGCGCCGACGCAAGCCACTCGTCGTGCGTGCGCCGGACGTCCGTCCAGAGCCGGCTGATCATCGGGGCCGGCGAGCTCAGCCGCAGCCCGAACTCGTCGGCGAGCAAGTCGAGCCACTCGGCGCGGCTGGCGCAGGTGATCGAAGTGTCTTTGGCGCTGAACACGCAGCCCCGCAGGACAGCGGCGCCGCTCGCGTCGCGGCGCTGGGCGGTAACTGTGCGCGCGAAACTCGACTGCGCCGACGTCGAGTTGTAGACGTGCCGCTTCCGGAACGTGCCCATCTGCGTAGGAGCGGCGACGATGCTGACACCGGCGAAGGACCCGGCCTGATCGTGCGTGAAGTGCCAGTCGCCGACGCCGTTGCGCACCGCGGCGAGCCCGAAGCGTGTCGGGCCCTGGGCGAAGACGCCGTCGCGCAGAGGCAGCGGCTCGTGCAGCGCATCGCCGAGACCGGTGTCGACATACCAAGCCCCTTCCGGGTTCGCCTCGGACGCGCAGCCGCGCACGATCAAGGCGGCATGGTTCTTCAGCGCCGCCTCGTCGGGCCCGGTCGCGTTGTGCACGCCGGCGACGTGCCGGGTCACCTGGTAGCCGAGGTGGGTCAGCAGCGCCGCGAAGGCGCCGTTGAGCTGGAAGCAGTACCCGCCGCGGGACTCGTGCGCGATGTGGCGCACCGACTCGTCGGCGCCGATTCCCCAACCTTCGCGCAGGTGGATCCAGAACGTCTCGTACGGGATCCGCTCGACGTGCGCGCGATGCAGGCGCGCGAGCGCGTCGGCCGACGGCGGTTCGGCCGCCACGCCCAGCCGGCGCAGATACGCAGTGAAGTCGGCTGAACGGGCCATGTCGTCCTCCTCGGACAGGACCGCCGCTGCGGTCTGACACCCATGAACCTGCCGCATGCGTGGTCCGGTCGACAGATCCAATCCAGTTGCATCCGAGTGGACCAAAGTCGTCAGAGCAGGGACGCGATGCGGGCGATCCCATCGGCGATCGCGGTCTCGCTGACGTTCCCGAAACCGACCAGCAGCTCGGGCGGCTCGGCGCGGTGTTCACTGCGGTAGCGGCTCATGCCGTAGACGCCGACGGAGCGAGCCGCGCACGCGGCGACGACGGCGGGTTCGTCCGAGCCGGGCCGCAGCCGCAGCACCGCGTGGCAGCCGGCCGCCAATCCGCTTACCTCGACGTGCGGTGCGTGCCGGGCCAACGCATCGACGAGCACGCTCCGGCGCCGTCGGTACACCGCGCGCATGTGCCGCAGGTGCCGGTCGTACCGGCCGGACTCGATCAAGGCTGCGAGCGCGAGCTGATCGAGCCCAGGAGCACCGCGGCCGAGCAGGTGCTTCTCGACACCGACAGCCGCGCGCAGGTGCGGCGGACACACGATCCACCCCAATCGGACGGTGGGCGCAAGCGTCTTGCTCACCGAGCTGATCGCGATCACGCGATCCGGTGCGAGCCCGTGCAACGAGCCGACCGGCGCCCGGTCGTAGCGGAACTCTGCGTCGTAGTCGTCCTCGATGATCAAGCCGTCGACCTGCTCGGCCCACTGCACCAGCGCTTGCCTGCGCTCCGGCGCGAGCAACACTCCGGTGGGGGCCTGGTGGGCGGGCGTCACGACCGCCACCCGGGCCGGCGTGCGGGCGAGCGCGGCCACGTCGATCCCGTCCTCGTCCACCCGCACGAACACCGCAGTGTGGCCGGCGCGGCGCACGATCTCGTCGTGGTCCGCTGGTCCGGGGTCTTCGAGCGCGACAGTGGTGGCGCCCTCCACGGCCAGCGCGCGCAGCACCAGGTTCAGCCCGTACCGGAAGCCCGCGCACACGACGATGCCCTCCGGCCGCGCCGCCGAACCGCGCACGCGACGCAGGTAGGCGGCCAGTACCTCGCGCAGCCCGTCGGCGCCGAGGCCGGGTTCGTCACCGAGGTCCAGGGTTGTCGCGCTGCGCGCTGCTACGCCCATGGCCCATAGCCAGTCGCGCACCGGGAAGCTGCTCAGCTCGGGCAGGCCGTACTCGAAGTCGACGTCCAGGCGCGGGCCGTGCGGCGTCGGCGCGTCGGCCGGCGCCGGTGCCCCCGCGCCGGCCGCGACCTGGGTGCCGGCGCCGCGCACCGAGCGCAGGTAGCCCTCGGACTCCAGCTGGGCGTAGCAGTCGACGACGAGCCCGCGCGAGACGCCGAGTTCTGCGGCGAGCACCCGGGAGGCCGGCAGCCGCTCACCGCGATCGAGTCGTCCGGACCGGATCGCGTCGCGTAGCTGGATCTGCAGTTGCCGGCCGAGCGGCTGAGGGTCGCTGCGGTCGAGACTCAGCAGCAAGTCCGGCCCCACCCCGGTCCACTCGACAGCCACGCCCGCTCCTAGATCGCGAGTGCGCGAGACTACGCCATGACGACGTTCCTCTGGGGTTCACATCCGGTGGCGAGGGACGGGATAGCCGGGACGGAAGACGTCGCCGCGAACGCACACGCTCTTGCTCGGCAGCAGCTGTCCGCCGCGCCGACGAGCTCATCGCAAAGCCGGCCTGGTCGCCGCACTCGGTTCCGGGGCTAGCTGCCGTCCGGCCCGTCCCAGACGGCGGGGCTGCTGCGCCGCGCGAGGTCTTCGCCGAGTCCGGCCAGGTCGATGAACGTCGCCAGTGACTGATGCATCGTGACCGTGGCCCGCGGCCCGGCGGCGTCGCGCAACCGCTGGTTGATGTTCGCCCCGATCTCGATGGCCGTGGCCATTGCGCGACGCCCGCGCGGGGTGAGTTCGATGAGCTTGGCCCGGCCGTCGGTCCGCGAGCTCCGGCGCCGGAGCAACCTCTTGCCCTCCATCTCGTCCACGACCTTGGCGGCGGACTGCTTCGTCACGCCCAGCCGCGCCGCCAGTGCCGTCAGCGTCAACGGCTCGCCCTGCAGGGCGCGGAACACAACCCCGAACGCCGGGCGCACGTCGGAAAACCCGCGGGTGCGCAGCTCGGCATGGAGTTGGTCGACGAAGGCGCGCAGCGCGAGCGTCAGCAGGATGCCCAGGTCGGCTCCGTCGTCGGCCGTCATCGGATATTGCCGCCACTTCGTCAGCTATGGTTGACTAGTTCGTCAGCTCTAACTGACTATATTACGGAGGACGTAAAGATGCCCGTACTTACCCGGCCCGCCGCGCCGACCCATCAACTACCCGGGGCGTTCTTCTCCTCGCTGGCCACGCCGACGACTGGAAGCGTCGACACGTCGGTGTGGGAGGTCCGCTTGTCGCCCGGTCATCCGGCGACGACGCACCAGCTCACCCGCCAAGAGGTGTTCGTCGTCCTCAGTGGCCGCGGACGGGCCAGCATCGCGGGCGTCGATCACCCACTGGAAGTCGGTTCGGTGCTGATCGTTCCCGCCCAGACTGCGTTCGGGCTCGAGGCTGTGGGCGAGGCCGAGCTGACGGCGCTGTGCTGCTTCCCGACGGATGGGCAGGCGGTCGTGGGGGACCTGCCGCCGTTCACGCCGCCGTGGGCCGTGTAGTCGCGTCGTCCTTGGGTTCAAAAGAGCGAGCAACGTCCGCGAGTGAGTCGAGCGGGTGTCGACGTGTACCGGCTCACACCTGTGATCCTTCCGGCGCATGCGGGTACGCAACTACTACCGGCCCACGGTGGCCGCGTACCCGTCCGGAGCTGAACTCATACCCGGCACGCCAGAAGGCAAGGAGAGATCTATGCAGATTCCGCGTATCGATCCGACGAACCTGCTCGGCCTCGCTGACAAGACAATCGGGCTGGGCAAGGAGATCCTCGGCTCCCTGACCAACCAGGACCGGCTCCGGAAGGCCGGTCAGGTGCAGCAGGACAAGGGCACCGAGCGGATCAAGGCGGTCAAGGCGCAGCTGGACGCCGACGCTCACAAGACCAAGGCGGCGGCAGCCGGCCGGGCGCAGACGAGCGCACAGAACACCAAGGAAGCGGTGAGCAGCTGATGGGCAGCGGCGAGAGCATCAAGGGCACCATCAAGGAGAAGGCCGGCGACGTCATCAACGATGATCAGCTGCAGGCCGAGGGTGAGGCCCAGGAGACCAAGGGCGACGAGCAGACGCGCGAGAGCAAGGACCGCGCCAAGGCGAAGGCGCACGAGGAGAAGGCCGACGCCCTCCAGCAGGAACAGGACGCGCTCGAGGAATGACCGACATCAACGCGAAGCCCGGACGGTCGGCCGTCCGGGCTTCGTCGTCCCAGGTGGCGGTTCTCGGCGTCGGCCGGATCGGGTTGCCCGTCTGCGCGAATCTCGTCCGAGCCGGGCACGAGGTCCGCGCGCACGACACCAGGCCCGAGCGACGGGCCGCGGTGGAACAGCACGGTGCCACCTGGACTGGCGCCGCGGCCGAAGCGGTGAAGGACGCGGCTGTGGTGATCACGGTCCTGCCCGGTAGTCCGGAACTGCACGCGCTGATGCTCGGCTCAGGCAACGCGGACGACGCCGGTCTGCTGGCCCGGCTGACGTCCACTCAGACGTGGATCGATCTCACCAGCGCGGCGCCGGACCTCGGCGCCGAGCTCGCCGCGGCGGCCGCGGCGCGGTCGGTGGCCTATCTCGATGCCCCGCTCGGCGGCGGAGTGCCGGCCGCGCACGACGCGACCCTGACCCTGTACGTGGGCGGCCCGGCCGCGGTCCTGGATCAGCAGCGGGGCCTGCTCGAATCCATTGCGGCGCCGGACCGCATCCACCGCATGGGGCCGTCCGGAGCGGGCTATCTGAGCAAGTTGCTCGTCAACCAAGTGTGGTTCGGCCAGGCGGTCGCGGTGGGTGAGGCGCTGCTGCTGGCTACCGAAGGCGGTATCGCCTTGGACCAGATGCACCGCGTGCTCGCGATGAGTCCGGCCTCGAGCGAGTTCATCACGCAGTACCTGCCCGCGCTGTACGACGGCGACTATCTGCGCACCTTCGGCCTGGGTCGGTGCGTCGAGGAGCTCGACTCGGTGCTTCGCTTCGCAGCGGAGACCGTGGTGCCGACGCCGCTCGCGTCGAGGGTCGCCGAGCTGTACCGCAGCGCGCTCGAGCGGTTCGGCGCTGTCGATGGCGAGCTGCTGGGGATCGCCCACCTCGAGGATCTGGCCGGGCGTCGTCTTCGGATCGGACACTGACCGTCTCGGCGGGGTCAGCAGCGGGGTCAGCGCAACGCGACCGCGGTGGGATGGATCGGAGCGGGGAGGACACTGCCGCCCTCGAGGTAGTCATCGACCCCGGCGGCCGCGGCCCGGCCCTCGGCGATTGCCCACACGATCAATGACTGGCCGCGACCCATATCGCCGGCGACGAAGACTCCCGGCACCGTGGTCTCGAAGTTCGCGGCCCGCGCGACGTTGCCGCGGCCGTCGAGTTCGACGCCGAGCTCGGTGAGCAGCCCTTCGCGCTCCGGACCGACGAAGCCCATCGCCAGCAGGACGAGATCGGCCTCGAGTTCGAAGTCAGTGCCCTCGATCTTCTCGAAGCGGCCGTTCTTCATCTCCACATCGTGAGCCGACAGGCCGGTCACCTTGCCGGCCGAGCCGCTGAAGTGATCGGTGTTGACCGCGAAGATGCGCTCGCCGCCCTCCTCGTGGGCCGAGCTCACCCGGAACATCAGCGGGTAGGTCGGCCACGGCGTCGACGGTGCCCGCGAATCGGGCGGGCGCGGCATGATCTCGAACTGGTGGGTGGTCGTGGCACCCTGGCGTAGCGCGGTGCCGAGGCAGTCCGCGCCGGTGTCCCCACCGCCGATGATCACGACCCGCTTGCCGTCGGCGGTGATCGGCGGCGCGTCGATGTCGCCCTGCTGGACCCGGTTGGACCACGGCAAGTACTCCATGGCCTGGTGGATGCCGTCCAGCTCGCGTCCGGGGATAGGCAGGTCGCGGGCGGCGGTGGCGCCGCCGGCGAGCACGATCGCATCGAAGTCGGCGCGCAATTGCTCGGTGGAGATGTCGACGCCGACGTTGACGCCCGACCGGAACTCGGTGCCCTCGGCCTCCATCTGCTCGAGCCGACGGTCGATGTGGCGCTTCTCCATCTTGAACTCGGGGATGCCGTAGCGCAGCAGGCCGCCGATCCGGTCGTCCCGCTCGAAGACGGTGACGGCGTGGCCGGCCCGGGTGAGCTGCTGGGCCGCCGCGAGCCCGGCCGGACCGGAGCCGACGACGGCGACCCGCTTACCGGTCTGCGTCTGCGCGCGGACGGGCTCGACCCAGCCCTCGTCGAACGCCCGGTCGATGATCTCGACCTCGACCTGTTTGATGGTGACCGGATCCTGGCTGATCCCGAGCACGCAGGCGGCCTCGCACGGGGCCGGGCACAGCCGGCCGGTGAACTCGGGGAAGTTGTTCGTCGCGTGCAGCCGATCGATGCTCTTGCGCCAGTCGTCGGTGTAGACGAGGTGGTTCCACTCCGGGATCAGATTGCCGAGCGGGCAGGCGCCGTGGCAGAACGCGATGCCGCAGTCCATGCACCGGCTGGCCTGCTGCTTGAGCGTCTCGTCCGGGAGGTCTTCGTAGACCTCATGCCAGTCCTGGATCCGGACCGCGACCGGCCGCCGGGGCGGAGTCACACGAGAGCGGTATTTGAGGAATCCGTTCGGGTCACCCACGAGGTGTTGCTCCGATCGCCACGTGTAGTTGGGTAGATGCGTAGATTCGCGCTCTGCCGCACTGCCGACCGCAGGAGAAGTTTAGACGGGGGCCGGGCGTGGTTGCGACCGAGGCCGCCCGATCCGGATGGACAGGACGTCCGGCGTCCGATGTCATGGGGGCTCGTGATTCGGATCGCTCTCTGGAAAGGGACCGCGCGATGTTGGTCGACGTGCCGGCGGGCAAGGACCCGATCAGCTACGTATGGGGCGAGATGGTGCCCCGGATCGGGTCGGCGGCGGCCAAGTTCTCGGCGGCCGTGTATGCGCACTCCTCGCTGGGGTTGCGTGAGTTCGAGGCCGCTCGGCTGCGCATCGCCCAGATCAACGGCTGCGTCTTCTGCCAGGAGTGGCGCACCGAACGCGACGGTCAGAAGGTCGAGGACGGCTTCGACGACGCAGTTCGGGACTGGGCGAGCACCGATGTGCTGGGCGATCGGGCGCGTTTGGCGGCCGAGTACGCCGAGCGCTACGCCGAGGACCACCACAGTCTCGACGACGCCTTCTGGCAGCGGATGACGGCGCAGTACACCCAGGCCGAGATCGTCGAGCTGACGATGTGCCTCGGCTCCTGGATCGCCTTCGGTCGCCTCAACCGGGTGCTGGGGCTCGACACGGCCTGCGTCCTGCCGACCACGCAGGCCGCTCGCTGACCGGACTCACGGGGACGGCGGGACGGTCGACCCGGGCCCGGACAGGGCCGCGAGCAGCGTGGCGGTGACGACCCGGCCGGCGTCGGCCGGATCGAGGCGG
>JAOPVG010000164.1 GCA_025966255.1 Jatrophihabitans sp. | reverse complement strand
TCGTCGACCGCGGTCGACGGGTCGTCACCGAGGATGCCGTCCGCGCCGGGCTGGTTCTGGGCGCGGGTCAGCACCATGAACCGCTGGTTCGGCGGCACCTCGTCACCGTTACCGGGAATCCCGTCCGGGCCGGCGACGACCAGCGGGTCGTCGGCGTGCAGCGGGACGAACACCGAGCCGCCGCTCTTGACGGTCTGGTCGACGCCGTGGTCGAAGAACTGACCGAAGAACGTGAACAGCGAGTTGTACGGCGGCGAGAGGCCGACGTCGGTCGTGACGTTCGGGATGAACAGGGTCTGGTGGGTGGGCACGCAGTCCGCCGGCACGCCACCGGTCCCGTCAGGAGCGGGATCGGTCGTGCACGGGAACTTGCCGGGGTTGCCCTGGGTGCGCACCGGGAACTCGGCCGCTGCCACCGCAGCAGGGTTGGTCGAGGTCTGGTCGACGATCAGGTTGCTGACCACGCGCGGCTGGGAATCGACAACGCTGCCCTTCTTCTGCGCGTAGCTCGTCGGTCCGGGCGCTCCGACCGGCAGGCTCGGCGTGATGTCCTCAGCGGTGCTGAAGACGGGCGTGGTGAGGCGCGGGAATGGCACATCGGCCGCGGCGAACTTCTCCCGGCCGGGGAATAGGTTGTTGCACGAGCCGTCCACCGTGCGCAGGCCGTAGGCCGACAGGCGATCGGGGATCTGGTCAGGTCCAGACCCGACCAGCGTGCCGCACGGATCGGCCGGCGTGGCCGTGGCCGCGTGGCGTTCGGAGATCTTGATCTGCTTGAGGATGAACGCAAGGTCCCCCGTTGTGACGGTGAACCCGTTGCCCACCGGGGCTGGCGCGGCACCGGCCGCGCCCATCGAAAGTGCTGGAGACAGGCCTACCGTCAATAGCACCCCGACGGTCCTGGCAGTCCACCGCTTCGTCTTACGGCCGAAAGATCTCATGAGCTCGCCACTTCCCTGTCGTGGTCGAGAGTCGGGTTCGACTCTCGGCAGCGAGACCGTCACAACGGACGGCGCTGTGCCGAGGGGGACTTTGATGCAGGAGCGTCAACGGTTCGTGAAATCGCCCGCTCGCTCAGATCGCTCCGCCGTCCCGGGCCGGGAGTTCGAGGACGAGGTCGCCGGCTCCGGACGCGGTCGCCATGACGTTCAGGCGACCGCCCAGGTCGGCAGCGGCGTCGGCGAGGAGGGCCAGCCCGAAGTGCTTGTCGCGGGCGCAGTCGAACCGGACGGCGGACGCACCGCGGCCGTTGTCGAGGATCTGGAGGCGCACCCCGTCGGCGTCACCGCACAGCGTGACCTTCAGCCGGCTCGCGTTCGCGTGCTTGACGACGTTCGTCATGCCTTCACGAGCGGCGCGGTAGACGGTTGCCGCCACCTCCGGGTCGAGCTCGCCCGACATGTCGATCTCCATGTCAACGTCCAGACCGGTGCGCAACTCCAGCCGTGCGCCCAGCGCCCGAACCGCTGCATCCAATCCAGCGACGGTCAGATCCGTGGGATGGATGTCCACAATTGTGTTGCGGAGCTCGTGCAGGGAGCCGCGCATGCCATCCAGGCTCGACGCCAGCATGCTCCGGGTCTCCGGCGAGACATCGGGGGGCAGGCCACGCAGGCCGGCATCCAGCACATAGCTGGCGCCGGCCAGGTCCTGGACGATGCCATCGTGTAAGTCCTGCGCGATGGTGCGCCGTTCGCGCCTCGACGTGGCCAGCGACTTGGCGAGCAATCGCGTGCGCTCCCGCTGCGCTCGGCCCACCCGTCCGATCAGCCACACCCCGACGGGCAGGAGCATGACGACCAGCACGAGGAGCGCGATCAGGGCGAACGGGACGATCGCCGCCGCAGTCTGCGCTTCGGCTTCGAGCAACCGCTCGTCGGTCGAGTAGATCTCGAACGCGACCAGGGTGCCATCGTCGAGGCGCAGCGGCACGTATACCTCGACGAGCCGATCGAACAGGTTGGTCTCGGCCACGTTCTCCTCGCCGTCGAGCGTCGAGATGCTGGCGCTCGTGTGTCCGTCGATCGCGTCGCGGACGTCGGACTTGAGGCCAAACCTGCGTCCGATCAAGGAGTGGATGTCGGAGTAGATGACGGTTCCGTCCGCCGCCCACACCTTCACTCTGGCGAGCGCCCCGCCGACTCGGCGCTGCCGGACTGCGACGTCCAGTTCACGCAGCGCTTTCGCATCACCGCGCCGCACCGCCGGCACCGTGGGGGCGAAGACGACGTTCCCGATGACGTGGGCACTGCGCACGGCCTCACCGAGAGCCGTGTCGCGCGCGATCCGGTGCGCGTAAACCACCGATCCCGACGCGACGAGACCGAAGGCGATCGCCGCGCTCACGATGAGCGCGGCCACGGCCCGGGGCACCGTGCGGCTGGTCGCTTCCTGAACTGATCTGCGTCGAGCGAAGCGGCTCACGCATTGTCCTCGAGCAACCCGAGCGAGCGGGCGCGCACGACGGCCTCGAGCTGCGAGGACACCCCGAGTTTGGCGTGGATGGACTTCACGTAGCCCCGGCAGGTGTGCACGCTGATGTCGAGCTCACGGGCGATCTGTTTGGCGGAACACCCGGCGGCCATCCGCTCGAGCACGTCGCGCTCCCGGCCGGTCAGCCGCGGTTGCGATGGATCGTTCGGGCACAGCCGCGACTGCTCACACAGCACCATTCCGGGGCTCAGGTCGGACCCCGTGCGCGCGCTGCGGATCATCGACAGGAGGTCGTCGAGCGACCCCGACTTCTGGCCGAAGGCGCTCGCGCCGGCGGCGAGCGCGCGATCCACCCAGCGTGGTTCGCGGTGGG
>JAOPVG010000134.1 GCA_025966255.1 Jatrophihabitans sp. | reverse complement strand
GCATGGCCTGCAGGAACTCGGGCCGGAAGTGGTTATCTCCGCCCTCGCCCTGGATCGGTTCGGCGATGAAGCAGGCGATGTCGTGCGGGTCGGCCTCGAACGCCGCCCGCGCGGCCGCGAGCGCATCGCGTTCGGCGGCCTCGACGTCCGCGGATCCGTTGATGGACGGCGACGGGATGCGCGGCCAGTCGAACTTCGGGAAGCGGGCGACCTTGTTCGGGTCGGTGTTGGTGAGGCTCATCGTGTAGCCGCTGCGGCCGTGGAACGCCTTCGCCAGGTGCAGCACCTTGGTGCCGAGCGCGGGGTCGAGGCCGTGCGACTCGTTCCAGCGGCTCTTCCAGTCGAACGCCACCTTGAGCGCGTTCTCGACGGCCAGCGCTCCCCCGTCGACGAAGAACAGATGCGGCAGGGCCGGGTCGCCGAGCACCCGGGCGAACGTCTCGACGAAGCGCGCCATCGGCACCGTGTAGATGTCGGAGTTGCTCGGCTTGTTGACCGCGACGTTGGCCAGCTCGATCAGGAACTCCGCGTCCTCGGCCAGCGCCGGGTGATTCATCCCGAGGGCGGAGGACGCGAAGAACGTGAACATGTCGAGGTACCGGGTGCCGTCGCGCGCGTCCACGAGGGTCGATCCGCGTGAGGCGTCGAGATCGAGGACCAGGTCGAAGCCGTCCGCGAGCATGTGGCGCGCAATGGTCTCGTGGACCTGCGCGGCGGAGATGTCGCTGATGGCGACCGGGGTGTGTGTCGTCATGAGCCCAGGCTACCCATGATTTTGCGGTGCCGGATACCAGGTACCGTACATTTTCCGGCGATAGTGGTTCTGCGCGAGTCAGCCCAGGTGCGGGGGCTCGGCGCGGCGCTCGAAGAACGTCTGCAGCACGACGGTGGTGCGCGTCGACACGTTCGCCCGTCGCCGGATCTCGCGGATGAGCTGCTCCAGCGCGGTGGGCGTGGCCACCCGGACGAACAGCACGTAGCTGTCGTCCCCGGCCACCGAGTGGCAGGCCTCGATCTCGGACAGCCCGGCCAGTGCCTCCGGCGCGTCGTCCGGCTGGGCTGGATCCAGCGGCGTGATGGCAATGAGCGCAGCGAGCGGCAGCCCGATCGACTCCGCGTCGAGCAAGGCCGTGTAGCCGCGGATGACGCCGTCCGTCTCGAGGCGGCGCACCCGAGCCTGCACCGCGGATACCGACAGCCCGGTGATCTCGGCCAGCGACTTGAGCGTGCCGCGGCCGTCCACCACCAGCGCGGCCGCGATCTGGCGATCGATCGGGTCGGTGAGTGCTCGGCGCGGCAGCGGCGGCGAATCCCCACCGGCCGCGTCGACTTGCTCGTTCACGAGCGCAACGCTATCCCGCCGAACTCACCCTGTCGCGAAGTGCGGTCCTAGGCGCGGGCGGCGCGGGTCGGCCGCCGTAGGGAGCGCAGGTTCAGCGCGGCCCGCAGCCGGCCGAACCGTCCGGCGCTGTGGGCCATCGCCTGCCGCGCCTTGTCGACGTCGCGCCAGTAGGCCTCGACCGCCGCGTCGGGCGGTGTGCCACGCCCGAAGATCCCCGCGTCGGCCGCGGCGGCCAGCGGCGTGGCGTACTCCCCCGCCGGCCGCTCGGTCAGCGAGACCGCCTGCTCGTAGCGCGTCCGTCCACCCGGCACGACTGCTCCGAGGTCGCGCGCCCAGTCGACGAGCTCGCGCCACCCGGCGTCGAACCGGTTGGGCGCCGAGCCCCGGGTCCGGCGCAGCACGCGGCGACGCCACTTCGCCCCCACGATCAACGCGCACCCGAGCGCGATGGCCAGCACCGGCAGCCCGACGTACATCACCAGCACCAGCGAGAAGCCGGCCAGCCCGCTGTGCGGCTTCGGCTTCTCCTTGGCCAGATGCTGGGTGTTCTGGTCGGGCCGGTCCGGCTCCTCGAGTGTGCTCGGCGGCCGCGCCGGGTTCGGCGGCGGGACGACGGCGGCGTCGGCGTTCTGGATCGTCTGCGGCGGGCGCTTGTTCGGCTTCTTCGACTGGTCGGGCATGAACTCCGAGCGCGGCAGCGTGACCCACTTGGTGGTCGAGCCGGTGCGAACGTGCACGTCGACCGCGGTGTGGACGTTCTTGCCCTGGACCACGCCGTCGCTCTGCGGTTCGGCCAGCAGCACGACGCGGGCGGGCAGGCCGAGGTAGTTGCAGATGAGCGCATAGGCCGCGGCGTACTGCTCGTCGTCGCCGACGAGCTGCGGAGCATTGAGGAAGGTCGTCAGCCGATTGACGCTGTGTCCGGGCAGGTACTCCCCCTCGCCCGGGCCGCCGTCGCTGTACGCACCGTTGTCGTGCAGGTACTTGGCGACGGCCTCGACCTGGGCCATGGTCCCGTTCGCCTGGGCCGACCACTGATTGGCCCGGCTCGCCACGAAGGAATCGACAGCGGGATCGACGGACGGCGTGCCGTCGGGCGCCGCGTCCGTCGGCAGCGTGGACTCGGATGCCACGGCCTGCACGCGGTAGCGGTCGCCGGCCGCGAGCCGGTCGGCGACGACGCCCGTGCCGGTGGCGAGGTTGTACCGGAAGGATTCCTCGTGCCCGCTCGCTGCCTTGCCCTCGAAGCCGATCGAGCGCAGCGTGCCGGCCGTCGGCACCCACGGATTGATGTCGCGGGCCGCGGCGTACCCGGCCGCAATGGTCACCGTGACCTGCTGGCTGCGGCCCGTCGCGTCGGAGGTGATGCGCGACCCGACACGCTGGAACGCGTCGAGCGGCTCGCCCGGACCGTTCGGCACGGTTGCGTTCGTCGCGCCCCACACCGCACCGTCGTACGCGTCCAGCGTGGCCAGACGCACGGTGTTCTTGCCCGCCAACCCCTGCACGGTGAAGAGGGTCTGGTCGTAGAGCAGGTTCGCGCTCTTCGTGTACTTGCGGAAGCCGACGAGCGGGCTCGGGTAGTCGGCGAGGTCGAAGGGTGGCTTGACGTAGGTCCGCAGCACGACTCGGTGCGTGTCGTGGCCGATCAGGTGGGGGCCGATGAGCGCGGCGCCGGCCCCGGCGACGGCGAGCACCGCGGTACCGACGAGCAGGCGCGTGCCCCCGCCGGGCACCGACCGCACGGAAAGCCGGCGGTTGCCGGTGCGCCGGATCGCGGCCCAGGCCACGACCACGCAGCCGAAGGTGATGCCCTGCAAGAGGTCGGCGCTCGCGCGGGCGGTGCCGAGCAGGATCACGGCGGCCAGCGTGAGCGCGGGAGCGACGGCGGGCAGGAACCGGGCGCGGGTGCGCAGGGCCGTAGTGGCGCCGATGCTGCCCGACAGCAGCCCGAGCAGATACGGCATAGCCAGCAGCCGGCCGTCGCTCGCCACGGGCGGCAGGGTGGTCAGCAGCCGCTTCCAGCCGTCCGTCGCCACCGCGGTCAGATGACGGGCGACATCCCAGTTGGGCAACACGCCGCCCACGGCTTCGCCGGGCAGGACGAGGAGCCCGCCGAAGAGGTAGAACGCGACGACGACGAGCACCGCCGTCAGCACCACCGACTGGCGCAGCGCCGCGACCAGCAGCACCAGCCCGACGCCGATGACCGCGGCCACCACTCCGGTGACGAGGTAGGCG
>JAOPVG010000088.1 GCA_025966255.1 Jatrophihabitans sp. | reverse complement strand
AGATAGCCGGCGTCGTGCAGCAGCGCCAGCTCGGCGTCCTCGGGTTCGCGGGGTTCGGCGAAGTAGACGGCGAAGGTGCCCAGGACGCGGTCGTTCCCTCCGACGAAAGGCGTCGACCAGCACGCGGCGAGGCCGGCCGCGTCGGCCGCAGGCTTCCATTCAGCCCACGCCGGGTCATCGGCGATGCTCGGGGTGATCACCACGCGTTTCTCGTAGGCCGCCGTGCCGCACGTGCCCGCGGCGGGACCGATGGCGGCGCCTTCGACCGCGGCGTGGAAATCCGGCGGTAATGACGGCCCGGCACCGACGCGGATTCGGAGGCCGTCGTCATCCAGCAGCAGGATCGAGGCTCGTGACCCGCTGATCTCCCGTTCGACCATGGCGGTGACGACGTCGAGGATGACCTCCAGCAAGGCCTCCCGCACGATCAGATCGAGGATGTCGTTGTGCGCGCGCAGCCGAGCGTTCCAGTCAGGCGCGGCCCCGCGCTCCGAGGGCAACGGGCGTCGCGCAACAGCGGGGTCGTCCCGCGCGGCATGGTTCGGCGGCAACGGTCGACGGCTTCGTGCACCGGCATCGGCAGTGTCGGCGCTCGCGGAACCTGGCATGACATCTCCGGTGGTTCGGCATTCCGAATCCGGCTGGGGCGCGCCACGGACGCCCGCCACAGTACGCGCATCCAGCACCGTGTCACCCCCGGGTGGGACCATCGACCAATGCCGCTCTACCGCGACGAAGCGGTCGTCCTCCGGGTGCACAAGCTCGGCGAGGCCGATCGCATCGTCACCCTGCTCACCCGCCGTCACGGCCGGGTGCGGGCGGTCGGTAAGGGCGTCCGGCGCACCAACTCCCGGTTCGGCGCGCGCCTCGAGCCGGGCAGTCACATCGACGTGCAGCTGTATTCCCGGCTGCCCGAGGGCCAGGCCGCCCCCGGTGGTAGCCGCGGGCTGGACGTCGTGCAGCAGACCGAATCGCTCGGCGCCTTCGGGGCCCAGCTGTCCGGCGACTACGCACGGTGGACATCGGCGTCGGCCATCTGCGAGACGGCCGAGCGGCTGACCGAAGAGGGCGAGCCGGCGTTGCGGCTCTACCTGCTGGTCGTGGGTGCGTTGCGTGCTCTCGCCGCGCGCGAGCACGAGGCCGGGCTGATCCTCGACGCGTTCTTCGTCCGGGCGATGTCCAATGCCGGATGGGAGCCGGCGCTGCGCGACTGCGCGAAGTGCTCCGCGCCGGGACCGCACGCCGCGTTCAACGTGGCGGCCGGGGGTGCGGTGTGCGATGCCTGTCGCCCAGCGGGGTCGGCCCGTCCCCAGCGCGAGACGATCGAGCTGATGATCGCCCTGCTCGGCGGCGACTGGGCGGTGGCCGATGCCAGCGACGCCATGGTGCGGCGCGAAGCCAGCGGACTCGTTGCGGCGCACCTGCAGTGGCATCTCGAGCGCGGGCTGCGGTCGTTGCCGCTGGTCGACCGCGCCTGACCGGAGACCATGATCAGAGGAGGGGACGACAATGCCGAAAGGCTTGGCCACGTTCTACCAACTGGCGATCGACTGCCACGACGCCGCGAAGCTGGTGGAGTTCTGGCAGCCGCTGCTGGGCTACGAGGTGCCCGCACCGCCGGCGCCCTTCGACACCTGGCGCGATTGGTATCTGTCCGTCGGTGTGCCTGAGGGCGAGATCGACGGCGACGGCACCGACCGCCTCGTTCCGGCCGACGGCCAGGGCGTGGCGATCTGGTTCCAGCCGGTGCCAGAGACCAAGGGGGTCAAGAACCGCCTGCACCTGGATCTGCGCGCCTCGCAAGGCCGCGCCGTCAGCCGCGAGCAACGTCGGCGCGAGATCGAGCCCGTGGTCGCCCGGGTGCAGGCAGCGGGTGGCTCGTTGATCCGGTGGACCGAGGAGCCGGAAGCCGACCACGTCTACGCCGTTCTGGCCGATCCAGAAGGAAACGAATTCTGTGTCAACTAGCGGCTCGGATCCGGCCGGTGCGCAGACGTCTGTTCGCGAGTTCTCGCGATGTACTCATCGGTCTCGAGCAACTCCTCGCGACCAGCGCGGTCAGCCGCCCGAGGTGTAGTACGTGATGTCCCAGTGGCTACCCTCGTCGCAGTAGAGGTTGCCGGAGGCCGCTCGCCACTGCGGGTAGCCGTCGCCACGCAGCCCGACGTAGGTGAAGTTGCCCTTGATGTAGTTGCCGATGCAGGTGTACTTCGTGATGTCGATCTTGTAGCCGTTGTAGTGGCTGTAGGTGCCGCTCGCGTGGCCGACCTCGGTGCCGCCGGTGACGTTGATGGCGCAGCCACTCGCGTTGCGCAGTGTGACCGCGCCCGCGACGGTGGTCGAGTTGATCTGCTCGTAGGACGTGCACGTCGGGTTGGAGCGGGTTGTGCAGCCGCCGGACGAGGAGTGCGTGATCCCGGCCGCAGCGAGTCGGCTCGCCGCCGTCGACTGCGACAGCTTCGTCACCGCCAGGGCGTCGGGAGCCACCACGAGGGCCGTGCCGGTGGCGAGTACTGCGGTGACGGCCACAGTCGCGAGGCGGCGGGGAAGACGGGACCTGGTCACGGTGTCAGCCATGGCCGGGAGCCTAGCGCCAATCGGGCAAATCGGACACGGCTCGGCCCTGTCCGCTCCGCCGACGCGGCATGCACGAGAGATAACCTGTCTCGATGACTTCGCCGGCCTCGCGACCCACCCCGGGTGCTCGCGTGCTCGGCCGGCGGGCGACGCAGTGGCCCGACCCGCCGCCGCATCCCTCAGGCGCTCAACCGCCGGCGATCCCGGCGGCCCTCGTCCCGAAGCACGTCGCGATCGTCATGGACGGCAACGGGCGGTGGGCCCAGGCCCGTGGCCTGTCGCGCACCGAGGGTCACCGCGCCGGCGAGGCGAGCCTCATGGACGTCCTGCACGGCGCGATCGAGCTGGGCGTCTCGACCATCTCCGCGTATGCGTTCTCGACCGAGAACTGGCGTCGCTCGCCAGAGGAGGTGCGCTTCCTCATGGGCTTCAACAAGGACGTCATCCGCCGCCGGCGGGACGAACTGGCCGCCCTGGGCGTGCGGATCCGGTGGGCCGGGCGCCGACCGCGGCTGTGGCGCAGCGTGATCAGCCAGCTCGAGGACGCCGAGCAGTACACCCGGGAGAACGACCGCCTCACCCTCCAGTTCTGCGTGAACTACGGCGGGCGGGCCGAGATCGTCGACGCGATCCGGGCCATGAGCCGCGACGTCCAGGCCGGTCAGCTCAACCCGGCCAAGATCGACGAGCGGACGGTGGACGCCTACCTGGCCGTGCCGGGCCTGCCCGACGTCGACCTCTTCATCCGGACGTCGGGCGAGCAGCGCACGTCGAACTTCTTGCTGTGGCAGTCGGCCTACGCCGAGCTGGCCTTCGTCGACACCCCCTGGCCCGACTTCGACCGGCGCCACCTTTGGCAGGCGTGCCTGGAGTACGCGCAACGCGATCGTCGTTTCGGCGGAGCCGGACCGGTGGCACCCAGCGGCGGAGCCGGACCGGTGGCGCCCGGCGGCGGAGACGGACCGGTGGCGCCCGGCGGCGGAGCCGGACCGGTGGCACCCAGCGGCGGAGCCGGACCGGTGGACGCGCCGGCATGATCGCGATAACGCACTTTGCGGATTCGTCCGCCGACTTCGCCGAGCGGGCGCAGGCGGCGCTGGCTGCGCTGGCCGAGCGACCGGGCTATCAGCGCGGCACGCTCGGACGGTCCACCGATGACCCCGACGCCTGGGTGCTGCTCACGGAGTGGGAGAACGTCGGCTCCTACCGGCGCGCTCTCGGCGGGTACGAGGTCAAGGTGCAGGCCACACCATTGCTCGCGTCCGCCTTGGACCTCCCCGGCGCCTTCGAAACCCTGCTGGATGTCGCACCGGGCGGTGCGACCAGCGCCCGCCCGAGCGATCGGGCCTCCGGCGCGTGACCACCCAGGAGATCGAGGCACCGGAGCTGGCCGCTCCGACGCCCCGGGCCCGACGCCGCTTCGGTGAGCTGTGGGCCGGGTGGATGCAGGTCATCCGGCCGGCGTGGCTCAGCG
>JAOPVG010000087.1 GCA_025966255.1 Jatrophihabitans sp. | reverse complement strand
GGCCTACGCCACTCGAAACGCGCCCTCATCCAGCCAGATCAGCGCGGCCTACAAGGTCCACGCTGGCAATGCCGCTGCGCAGAAGGCCGTCGACTTCGCCCTCGCGCAGGTGGGCAAGCCGTACGTCTGGGCCGCCGCCGGCCCCGATTCGTTCGACTGCTCGGGACTGACGATGGCGGCCTGGGCCGCCGCGGGAGTGCAGTTGCCGCATCTCTCGTCGGCTCAGTACAACTACGGCACCCACGTGGGATATGACCAGCTGCAACCGGGAGACCTGGTCTTCCTGTACAGCGACCTCAGCCACGTCGAGATCTACATCGGGAATGGCCTCGCAGTCTCCGCGCCACAGCCCGGCGAGAACGTCAAGATCATCCGCGAGGCGGACTACAGGGCGGACTTCTACGGAGCCACCCGCCTCGCTTAGGGGGCAGCCGGCAATGAGCGATCGCGGCGGCGTTGCCCGAAACGCAAATAGAGCGACGGAACGACGAACAGGTTCAAGACGGTCGAGGTGAACAGGCCACCCAGGATGACCGTCGCGAGCGGATACTCGATTTCGTGTCCCGGTCTGTCGCCGAGAATGACCAGGGGCACCACCGCAAGCCCGGTCGCCAGAGACGTCATCAAGATCGGCGAGAGTCTCTCCTTCGCGCCGCGCAGCACGAGTTGCGGCCCGAACGGCTCGCCTTCGTGTTTCTCCAGGTGCTGGCAGTGGTTGATCAACAAGATGCCGTTGCGCGCAGATATCCCGAACACCGTGAAGAATCCGACGAGCGAACCGAGCGAGATTATCCCGCCGCCGATGTAGGCAGCCAGAACCCCGCCGACCAGCGCCATGGGCAGGGTCAACAGAATCAACGACGCCAGCCGCCAACTCCCGAATGAGACCTGCAACAGCAGCAGGATCGCGAGGAGCGCCAGCAGAGCGTTGCGCAGGAGCGTGGACTGGGCATTCTGCCGCTCCTTGTACTCGCCGATCACCTCCGCGTGATAGCCGCGATCGAACCGGACGGCGGCGACGGCGGTCTCCACGTCCTTCGCCACCGATCCGATGTCGCGGCCTCCGACGCTGGCCGAGACGTCGATGCGCCGGGAGTCGTGTTCGCGCTCGATCACGTTGGGTACCGGTTGGACGCGGAGTCGGGCGACATCGGCGAGCCGGATCGCCGCGCCGGACGGGGTGTCGATCGGCAGGTCGTTGATCACGGACACGCTGCTGCGGGTCGCCGGCGTGCTCCACACGACCGTGTCATAGGCCTTGCCGTTTCGGAAGATGTCGCCGACCTCCTCCCCGGCCACCATCGTGGAGGCCGCACGTCGGACGTCGCCAGGTTTCAGGCCGTACTTGGCGGCCCTGGCCAGGTCGACCTCGACCGTGATCTGAGGCTCGTCGATCTGCAGGTCCGTGTGGGCATCAGTGACTCCGTTGATCCCGGCTACCGCGTGCTGGATCTGTTGTGCTTTGGCCCGGATTACCTTCAGGTCCTGGCCGTAGATGCGGACGACCAGTGGTTCCTTCGAGCCGGTCAGCACTTCCTCGATGCGTTCGTTGAGGTAGGTCAGCGAGTCGCGGAATACGCCGGGATACTTGCCGATCACGCTCCGGACGGCCGTCAGCGTCTTGGCGTAGCTGACCTCAGGGTCGAGGCTGAGCCAGTTCTCACCGAAGTTGACGCCGGCGACCTCTTCACCCAGGAACGCCTGGCCGATATGGGATCCGAAGCTGCGGACCCCGGGGATCGCGCGCAGATCCTTGCTGAGCCGCAGGGTCAACCGCTCCTGCTCCGCGACCGACGTCCCTGGGACGGTGAGCCAGTGGATCAGGAAGTCTCGCTCTTTGAAGGCCGGAAACAGTGACTGCCCCAGTCCGGGCAGTACCAGGCCCGCGGTGAGCACCAGCACCAGTCCGACGGCGTAGGCCCGCCGCGGTCGGTTGAGGATCCGGGACAGTCCCGCGGTGTACCGGCGCTGCAGAATGCGGACCAGCGGCGACCCCAGACGCTCGAGCGGCGCCTTGCGCAGCAGGATGAGGGTCAAGGCCGGCGTGACGGTCAATGCGACAACCATCGAGGCGAGGATGGCCAGCGTGTACGAGACGGCCAGGGGCCTGAAGAAGGAGCCGGTGAGGCCGGGGAGCAGGAACACCGGTATCGCAGCCGCCACGATGATCAAGGTGGCGTAGACGATGGGATTTCGGACCTCGAGTGACGCGTCCAGGATGACCGACGCGGTCGACCTGTCGCCGCGCTCCTGGCGATGTTGACGCAGCCGGCGCAGGATGTTCTCAACGTCGATGATCGCATCGTCGACCACCGCACCCAGGGCTATCACCAGCCCGGCAAGGGTCATTGTGTTCACTGTCGCGCCGCGCGCGTACAGCACCAGCATCGTCGCCATCAGCGATAGCGGGATCGTGAGCAGGCTGATCAGCGCCACCCGCCATTCGAACAGGAACAGCGCGAGAATGATGACGACGAGCAGGAAGCCGAGCACCAGCGCCTGTGTCAGGTTGTGGATCGACGCCTTGATGAAGTTCTCTTGCCGGAAGATCGCGGTATCGAAGGTGATGCCGGGCAGCCCGGGCTGCAGAGACGCGAGGGCCTGCTCCACATCGTGGGTCACGGTGATCGTGTTGCCCCACGGCAGCTTCTCGACGACCAACATCAGCCCCAGACCGTCGTCAATAACGGCGTCGCCGGCCAGCGGCTGGTTGTCCTCCTTGACGATCGCCACGTCGCTCAAGGGCACCCGGGCGCCCTTCTTGCTGGCAACCGTGATCTGGCCCAGGTCGGCCGGGGCGACGATCGGGAGTACATGCCGGATGCCGATGCGTTGGCTGGCGGTCTCGAATGAACCCCCGGTACCGATGATCGACCCGCTGGAGAAGCGCAACAGCCCCGAGTCGACCGAGTCGGCAGTCACCTCCATGACGTCGTCGAGCGTCACGCCTTGCGCCCTCATCTTCTGGGGCTGGAGTTGCACCGTCATCATCTTCAGCCGCTCGCCCCAGATGGCCACGTTGGCCACCCCAGGAACGCGGAGCAGCTTCGCGCGCACAGTCCAGTACGCGATCATCGACAAGTCCGTCAGCGGCATGGCTTTCGACGTCATCCCGACCTGCATGACCCTGCTCGTCGCCGAAACTGGTGGCATCATGACGGGCGGGGAGGCCCAGGTCGGCAGGCTCGGAGTGGCGATGGCTAGCCGCTCCTGCACCAGCTGACGGGCCTGCAGCAGATCGGTATCCGGTTTGAAGATCATCTGGATCGATGACAGCTGCGGCACCGACTTCGACCGGAGGTCGTCCAGCCCGTGCACGCCATTGAGTGCCTGTTCGAGCGGAACGGTCACGAGCGATTCCACGTCAGCCGTCGACAGCCCGTTGGCCAGCGTCTGGATCACTACCTGCGGCGGCGCGAACTCAGGAAACACATCCACGCGCATCTTGCCGAGCTGCGCCGATCCGACCGCCATCATCACGACGGCGGCCAACACCACGAGGAAGCGCAGCCGCAGGCTCGACGAGACGATCCAACGCATCAGCGTGGGCCGTGGCCGCGCGCTCATTCTCCGGGAACCCCATCTTCGGAACCGCGCAATTCCGCGACTCCGACGGTGGCCACGGCCGTGCCGGCAGCCGGTCCGGACTTCAGCACATAGTCATCGCCGGCGACCCGGCTGATGATGACCGGCATCCGCTGAAAGGTCAGCGGGGCGGTTTGCCCATAGACCCAGGTTGCGCCCGCGTGGTCATAGAGCACGGCGGAGATCGCGACAGCCAGCTTTCGAGCGCTCCCGGTCGGCCCGAAGTTGCCCTCCCGTACCGTGCCGGTTTGCAGACCGATACGTCGGGCGGCGTCCGGAGTCAGCTGGATCCGATGCCGGTCGCCAGCACCGGAAATAGGAGTGACGACCGCCGGGTCGCCACCGATCTCGGAGGTGGTCGCAGCGGTCTTGCTGCAGCCGGCAAGGCCGACGGCGCAGACAAGAACCACCGCGACGGACCAGCGGATACGAGACATGTCAGCCTCTCTTCCACGCAGTGCTGACTCAGACTGCTGCCGGAGTCGGGGTG
>JAOPVG010000079.1 GCA_025966255.1 Jatrophihabitans sp. | reverse complement strand
GAGGTGCCGGGCGCGCAGCCGTTACCCGAGCAGGTTTCGCAGACCACGGCCGTGTCGACGGCGATCTCGCGACGGACGCCGAACGCTGTTTCGTCCAGCGTCAGCGAGATCTGAAGCAGCGCGTCGGCGCCGGGTCGGACCCGGCTGCGGCGTCCGCGGCCGGCGCCCGTCGGGCCCCCACCGCCGAAGAACGCCTCGAACACGTCCCCGAAGCCACCGAAACCACCGAACGGGCTGCCGGCGGCGCCGCCGGCGCCGGCCTGGGAGAGCGGGTCCCCGCCGAGATCGACGATGCGCCGCTTCTCCGGGTCGGACAGCACCTCGTAGGCGGTCGTGACCTCCTTGAAACGGTCCTGCGCGGCCGGGTCGGGGTTGACGTCCGGGTGCAGTTCCCGCGCCAGCTTGCGGTAGGCGCGCTTGAGTTCCTCGGGCGTCGCGTCCTTGCGCACGCCGAGCATCCGGTAATAATCCCGCGGGGTGTCAGCCACGAACCGATCCGTCCTCAAATCCTCTGGCACTCCGTACAGCTGAGTGCCAGATCAGTGTACGGATATCCCGGCCCGACCGGCGCGGCGCCGCGAGGCGGGTCACCGCTCCTCGAGCAGGGTGCCGACGTAGCGAGCCACCGCGGCGACGCGGGCCATCGTGTGCGCGTAGTCCATGCGTCGCGGGCCGAGCACGCCGACCGCGCCGAGGGCCGAGCCGCGCACGCCGTACCCGCTGGACACGACGGCCGTTGTCGCCAGCCCCTCGTGCTGGGTCTCGTTGCCGATCGCCACGACGACCCGGCTCGATGAGACCGATTGGTCCAGCAGGCGCAGCAGCACCACCTGCTCCTCGAGCGCCTCGAGCACCGGGCGGATCGCAGGGAAGTCGAGCGCGCGCTCAGTGAGGTTGGCCGTGCCGCCGAGCAGGATGCGGTCGGTGCCGCGCTCGACCAGCACCTCGAGCAGCACCGACGTGAGCGTGACGAGCAGGCCGCGCAGTTCCGGCACCACGTGCACGGGCAGGTCGCCGATCACCTCGGGCGCCTCGGAGAGCAGGCGATCGCGCAGCCGGGCGTTCAGCGTGGCCCGCAGTTCGTAGACCACGGTGTCGACGACCTCGGCCGGCAGTTCGACGACGCGTTGCTCGACGCGTCCGGTGTCGGTGATCAGGACGAGCATCAACCGCGAGGACGTCAGCATCACGAGTTCCAGGTGCCGCACCCGGCTGCGCGACAACGACGGGTACTGCACCACGGCGACATTGCGGGTGAGCTGCGCCAGCGTGCGCACCGCACGGTGCAGCACGTCGTCGAGGTCGACCGCGCCGTCGAGAAAGGTGTGGATCGCCCGCTTCTCGGCGCCGGTGAGCGGCTTGATCTCGGTGAGCTTGTCGACGAAGAGCCGGTAGCCGGCGTCGGTGGGCACCCGCCCGGCGCTGGTGTGCGGTTGGGCGATCAGCCCGTCCTCTTCCAGCGCGGCCATGTCGTTGCGGACCGTCGCCGGCGAAACCCCGAGGTTGTGCCGATCGACGAGCCCCTTGCTCCCGACCGGCTCGTTGGTCGAGATGAAGTCCTCGACGATGGCGCGCAGCACCTCGAGCTTGCGGTCCTCGACACCCACAGCGGTTCCTTGCTCCTTTCGGTACCCGTCCTCAGCTTAGGACGAGGCAACGTGGTCGGCAGTGACGATAGGCTGCCCGAAACACACGAACCGGACTTGTGGGGGGACGGCACGTGATCTTCAAGGCCGTGCGGGACGGACGCCCGTACCCCGATCACGGCCTGTCTGCGCGCGATTGGGCCAACGTCCCACCGCGCACCGTCCGCCTGGACGAGCTCACCACGACGAAGCGGCAGCTCGAGCTCGATCACCTGCTTGACGAGGACTCCACGTTCTACGGCGACCTGTTCCCGCACGCGGTGCACTGGCACGGCGAGGTCTATCTCGAGGACGGGCTGCATCGGGCTCTGCGGGCGGCACTGCAGGGTCGGACGACCTTGCACGTCCGGATCCTCGACCTGGATGCCGTCAAAGCCGGCACCGGCTAGGCGTCAGGCGACGGCGAGCAGTTCCTTCACGACCGCGTCGGCCATCAACCGGCCGCGCTGGGTGAGCACCACCTGGCCGCCCTCGAAGCGCGCCTTGTCGACAAGGCCCCAGGTCGCCAGCTGCGGCAGCACGCTGCGTGACGGCTCGGGCAACGAGAGCACCGCCAAGCCCTCGCGGCGCCGCACACCGAGCATCACCCGCTCGGTCAGGCGGGCCTCGTCGTCGAGCGTCTCGCGGCCGGCGGCCGGGCTGCGACCACCGTCGACCAGTGCCGTGTAGCGCACCGGGTGCTTGACGTTCCACCAGCGCACACCGCTCACGTGGCTGTGCGCGCCCGGCCCGAGTCCCCACCAGTTCGCATCGCTCCAGTACAGCTCGTTGTGTCGGCAGCGGCCGGCATCCGAGCGGGCCCAGTTCGAGATCTCGTACCAGTCGTAGCCCGCCGCGCGCAGGGCCTCGTCGGCCATGACGTAGCGGTCGGCGAGCACGTCATCGTCCGGCGCGGGGACGACGCCTCGCGCCACCTGCCCGGCCAGTGCGGTGCCCGGCTCGACGACGAGCGCGTAGGCGCTGACATGGTCGGGGCCGGCCCCAACGGCCGCGTCGAGCGAGGCCTGCCAGTCGGTGTCCGTCTCGTAGGGGGCGCCGTAGATGAGGTCAAGATTGACGTGCTCGAAGCCGGCGGCGCGGGCCTCGGCGACGGCCGCTTCGGGGCGCCCGGGCCGATGCGTGCGGTCGAGCACCGCGAGTACCTTCGGCACCGCCGACTGCATGCCGAGCGAGATGCGGTTGAACCCGGCCTCGCGCAGCTTCGACAGGTAGGACGGCGTCACTGTCTCCGGGTTGGCCTCGGTGGTGATCTCGACGTCGTCGGCGAGTCCGAAGCGCCCGCCGATCTCGCTGATGATCAGGCCGAGGTGCTCGGCGGGCAGCAGGGTCGGTGTGCCGCCGCCGAAGAAGATCGTCGATACCGGCGGGATGCGGTCGCCGAACGGATCGCCGTCGTCGAGCACGTCCGCGGCCAGACGCAGTTCGCGCAGGACGGTGTCGGCGTAACTCCCACGATTCACACCTGACCCGAGCTCGGTGGCCGTGTAGGTGTTGAAATCGCAGTAGCCGCAGCGGGTCTGGCAGAACGGGACGTGCACATAGACGCCGAACGGCACACCCCGCGCGCGGTCGAGCACGGAGCGGGGCAGCCGACCGTCGGGCGGGGGCGGATCACCGTGGGGCAGGGCGGGAGACACGGCTCAAGTGTGCGCTGCAGCGGTGTCGGGCTCGCTGCGACCCGCGGGATGCTCGAACAAGTCCCGAATGCGGCCGCTCCTCGGTCAACATTTCGAGGTTCTTCTCGGGGTGCGGCTCCGCGCCGCGGGCGCGGGTGCCGGTGGAACGACGAGGACCGGGTGGGCTTGGTGGTGCAGGAGTCGTTTGGGTACGGAGCCGCTCATCAGGTGGTTGAGCAGGCCCGAGCTGGTGGCTCCGACGATGATGAACGAGGCGTTGACGGCGGTCGCAAGCTGGGCAAGACGTATCGCGGGGTCTCCACGTTCTTCGTGATAGGTCCAGTTGATCGAGGTGCTGGTGAGAGTGTCGACGATGGTCTCGCGTTCGTGGGCGAGGGTGCGTTCGCATTCCTGCTCGAAGGCGTCGATGTCGGGGTCGATGCCGTAGTCATCGAGGGTGATGCTGTGCACGACGTGCAGGTGCGCGCCAAGTCGCTGCGCCAGATCGATAGCGGCGCTCAGCGCGGCAATGCTAGCGGGATGCCCGTCGTGGCCAACGACCAGCGCGAGACCGCCCGGCGGCCGGATGCCGGCAGAGGTCGAGCCTTCTTGGGGATTGGTGGTGCTGGCGATCGGATTGGTGTCCACGGTCATGGCACCTCCCGCAAGGGTGGCCGTGAGACGAACTATAGGCCGACGACGCGCCATCGAGAAGGAACCGAATCCGGTCGGCGACGGCCGGGCCTTGACGCGACGCCCGAAACGCGGGCCGATAGAAGTGACGGC
>JAOPVG010000065.1 GCA_025966255.1 Jatrophihabitans sp. | reverse complement strand
CGCGCGCTCCGGCACACGCCGTCCGCCTCGAGCGCGGCGGCGAGCAGGGTCGCGGCCGCGGCGTCCGCGCACAGGAAGGCGCAGGTCGGACCGGAGCCGGAGACGATTCCGGCCAGCGCGCCGTGTCGGATGCCGGCGTCGAGCGTCTTGGGCAAGGCCGGGACGAGCGCCACGGCGGCGGGCTGGAGGTCGGTGGTCAGCGCGGCGGCGACCCGCTGGACATCGCCGTCGGCGAGGGCGGCGAACAGCCGGTCGGGCGGATCGGCCGGCGCCGGGGCGATGTCGGCAGCGCGCTGGCGATCGAGTTCGCGGTACGCGTCGCCGGCTGAGATGCCGACGTCCGCGAGCGCGAACACCCAGTGCAGCCGCCCGGCCGTCGGCACCGACGTCAGGATCTCCCCGCGGCCGGTGCCCACCGCCGTGCCGCCCAACAGCGGGAACGTGGTGTCACTACCGAGGCGCGCGGCAAGGGCCGACAACTCGGCGGCGGCGACGTCGAGATCCCAGAGCCGGGCGCACGCAACGAGGGTTGCGGCGGCGTCGGCCGAGCCACCGGCCATACCGCCGGCGACCGGGATCGCTTTGCGGAGGTCGAGGTGGACGCGGGGCGCGATGCCGGCCGTGCGCGCAAGCAGCGCCGCGGCCTGCCAGGCGAGGTTGCCTTCGTCCGTGGGCAGGGTGGCCGCGCCTTCTCCGGAGAGGGTCAAGGACAGCTCGTCCGCGGGCGAGGCCGAGACTTCGTCGACGAGATCGACGGCGTGGAAGACGTTGACGAGGTCGTGGTAGCGGTCGGGGCGCAGCGGACCGACGGACAGATGCAGGTTCACCTTCGCCGGAACCCGCACCCGCACGCTCGAGGTCGGAACGGTATTCGGCACTCGATCGATGTTACGGACCGACCCGTGGCGCCCTCCGGTCGATGGAGCCGGTAGTCTTATGAGGTTGCCCCGGCGAGGGACCGCCAACCAGCGGAATCCGTGATCGACGCGGTGTCGTTCGTCGACGCGCGTCCCGCGTCCGAGGCACCGGAACGAGACAACGCTTGTAGCCGCATCGATCAGTTCGAGGAGTTCTGCTGTGTCCGAGGTCCGACTGTCCGCCGAGACGCGCACCGAGTTCGGCAAGGGCGGCGCACGCCGCACCCGTCGCGATGGCAAGGTCCCGGCCGTCATCTACGGTCACGGCGCCGACCCGCGCCACGTGTCGCTGCCCGCCCGCGAGTTCGCCAACGCCATCCGCCACGGCGGCGCGAACGTGCTGCTGACGCTCGACGTCGACGGCGGTGAGCAGCTCGCCATTCCGAAGGCGATCCAGCGCCACCCGATCAAGGGCCATTTCGAGCACGTCGACCTCCTCGCCGTGCGCCGCGGCGAGAAGGTGACGATCGACGTGCCGGTCCACGTGGTCGGCGACATCGTCCCCGGTGGGCTGCTCAACACCGAGAACACCACGATCAGCGTCGAGGCCGAGGCGACCAACTTGCCCACCGGGTTCGAGGTGAACATCGAGGGCCTCGCGATCGGCACCCAGGTCACGGCCGCCGACGTCATCCTGCCGGCCGGATCGGCGCTCATCACCGATGCCGAGATCCTGCTCCTGTCGATTTCCGAGGCGCCGACCGCCGAGGACCTCGAGGCCGAGATGGCCGAGGCCGTCGAGGAGCTCGGCATCGTCGAGGACCAGACCGACGCCGCGATCGAGGCGGCGACCGAGGGCGACGGCGCCAGCGGCGACCGGCCGGCCGAGGGCAGCTCGGAGTAGTTCGCACTCTCGCTCGCGAGAGTGTTCGGACGCGCCATGGCCGACGACAGATTCCTGGTCGTCGGCCTTGGCAACCCGGGGCCGAAGTACGCGGCGACCCGGCACAACGCCGGTTTCCTCGTGGCCGACCTGCTGGCCGAGCGGATCGGTGGTCGGTTCAAGGCGCACAAGGGACGCGCCGATGTCGTCGAAGGTCGCCTTGGTGATGTGCCCGTCGTACTGGCCAAGCCGAAGTCGTACATGAACGAGTCCGGTGGTCCGGTCGTGTCGATCTCCCGCTTCTTCAAGATTCCTCTGGAGCGGATCGTCGTCGTGCACGACGAGCTCGATCTTCCGTTCGGCTCACTGCGGCTCAAGCGCGGTGGCGGGGACGGCGGCCACAACGGCCTTCGGTCGACCACGTCGGCGCTCGGCAGCAGGGAGTACGCGCGGGTACGAGTGGGCATCGGCCGTCCGCCCGGGCGACAGGACCCGGCCGACTATGTGCTGCGGGAGTTCTCCTCCGTCGAGCGCAAGCAGCTGGGTTTCGAGATCGACCGAGCGGCGGACGCGGTCGAAATGGTATTGGCCCAAGGTCTGGAAGCCGCGCAAAACCGGTTCAACGACTGACTTGTCCGCCCTTTGCGACGCGTTGCCGTGCGGAAGGGCGGACAACTCGCGGGAAATCAGCGCTCGGCGGATAGGTCGGCGAACAATCCCACCTGGGCGTGCTCGGCTTCGTGGGAGAGCAGCCATTGCTTGGCCGGCAGTCCGCCACCGTAACCGGTGAGCGAGCCGTTGGCGCCGATGACGCGATGGCAGGGCACGACGACGCCGATGGGATTCGATCCGTTGGCGAGGCCAACGGCGCGAACGGCGCTGGGACGGCCGATTCGCTGGGCGAGCTGACCGTAGCTGACGGTCTGGGCTGCGGGGATGGCGCGGAGGGCGCGCCAGACTTCGCGCTGAAAGGCGGTACCGGCCGTGGCGGTGGGGATGTCGTCGATGGCGCGGATGTCTCCCGCGAAATAGGCGGCCAGGCGCGTGGTGAGGCCGAAGGGATCGCGCTGCTTCAGGAGCGTGTAGCCGTTCTTGCCGTAGTGGATGCCGAGCAGACGGAGAGCGCGGGCTTCGTGGTCGGACCAGTCGACCATGCGGAGCGCGCCTTCGCTGTCGCAGATATAGATGAGCTGGCCGATGGGCGTTTCGAGGCTGTCGGAAAAGAACTGAAGCGGTGCGGTCATAGTATGTCTCCTGTGGCGGCGACGGCCGAGGATTGGGCGAGCGATGGAATGCGCAAGGCGGCTTGTGCGGGGATGCGGCGCTGTTTTCTTTGCGGCGCGAGGCTGAGGTGGTTTGCCGACCAGAGATGCTGTGCTGCGTAGCCGCGCCAGGGACGCCACGGTTCGCTGCGCGCGAGGAGTTGCGCGGGTGAGAGTGGCTTCCCGAAGAGTTGCTCTGCGTTGCGAAGGATGCCGATGTCGGAGGCGGGAAAGGCGTCGGGATGATGAAGACCGCGGAGCGCGATGTACTGCGCGGTCCACTCGCCGATGCCAGGGATGGAACGAAGGCGGGCGATGCTCTCTTCAAGCGTGCCGGCGGCTTCAAAGATCTCCGGATGGGCGACCGCTGCGCGCGCGAGTGACTTGAGCGCGGCACGCCGGGCTGCGGGCATGCCGAGATT
>JAOPVG010000044.1 GCA_025966255.1 Jatrophihabitans sp. | reverse complement strand
GATGACCTGCGATGACCTCAGCGGTTCAGCAACACCGGGGCGGCTACCTCGACCGCCCTTCCTCGAGCAGCCTGGCCGACGTCGTGGAGATGATCCTGGACAAGGGCCTGGTCATCGACGCCTACGTCCGGGTCTCGCTGGTGGGCATCGAGCTGCTCACCATCGATGCCCGGATCGTCATCGCCAGCGTCGACACCTATCTGCGGTTCGCCGAGGCCACGAATCGCCTCGACCTCTACGAGCACGGCGGCAAGGACCTCGGCGAGCTCGCGCAGTCGATCACGGAGGGCGGCGCCAAGGGAAAGACCAGCGGCGCCATCTCCGGAGCGAAGGAAAAGGTCGGCGAACTCCTCCACGGCGACAACGACGATGACGACGACTCCGGCACCACCCAGCGCCGCCGGCCCCGCCAGCACCAGGGCACCCCACGGCGCCGCACCCGACACGAGGACGACGACGAGTGACCGCCTCGGTTGACTCGTGCTGCTACGTGTTCGGGATCGTTCCCGGCGGCGCCGAGGTGCCGGCTTCGGCCCAGAGCGGGCCGGCTGCGCGGCTGCGCCTCGTCGAGGCCGACGGACTTGCGGCCGTCGTTGGCACGCCGCTCGGCGACCGTCCGCTAGGACGGGCCTCGGATCTGCTCGAGCACGACCGGGTGCTCGCCGAGCTACTGAGGTCCGGGTCACCGGTACTGCCCATGCGGTTCGGGTCGATCATGAGCGACGAGGGGGCGGTCGAGCAAGAACTTCACGCCCAGCACGACGCCTACGTCGCTGAGCTGGATCGGCTTCGCGGCCGGGTCCAGTACACGATCAAGGTGCGTTACGAGCAGGACGCCGTTCTCCGGGAAGTGGTCGCTCAGCACCCGGAGATTGCGCGCCTGCGCAGCTCGGGCGAGAACGAGGGCAGCGGGGCGTTCGACCGGCAGTTGAAGTTGGGGGAACTCGTCGTGAAAGCGCTCGAGCAACTCCGGCCGGCCGAAGCCGCGGCGGTGTTGACGGAGATAGGCGCGACAGCGGAGTCGCGCGTGCACGAAGCATCATCGCCGGACGACGTGCTCAACGCCGCATTCCTGGTCGATCGCGACCGAGCCGACGAGTTCGAGCGCCACGTCGAGCAGATCGCCAAACGGCACCACGGCCGGCTACGGATCCGGCTGTTCGGGCCCTCGCCGGCTTATGACTTCGTCGGAGGCGTATGAGCCATGGGCTTGTTCACCGCATTGCTCACCCTGCCCCTGGCGCCCCTGCGGGGTGTCGTGACGGTAGCCGAGGTGCTCGAGCGCGAGGCGTACCGGCAGTGGACCGATCCGGCGACGGTGCGGGCGCAGCTGGCGGACGTCGAGGCGGCCTTCGAGGCGGGTGAACTGACCGAGGCAGAGCGCGACGCGCTGCAGGACGAGCTCGTCGCGCGCCTCCTCGCATCCAGAGCGGGAGACAACCGATGACCGAGAGACGTCCACGAAGATCCAGCGAGAGCGGCGGCGGCCGGTCGAGCGCCAATGGCAGCCACCGGTCCAGTGACGATGGCGGCGGTTCGGGCCGAACGGTGAAGGCTTCCACGCCCTCGCCGGCGGCGTTGGCCAAGCGGGTTTCGGCCGAATTGGGCGAACTCCTGGGGCGAACGCCCGAAGGAGTCGTGTCGCTCGAACGCACCGAGAATGGCTGGCGGTTTGGAATCGAGGTGGTCGAGATGCGTCGCGTCCCCGAGACCGCTGACGTTATCGGCGAGTACGAGGTCGACGCCGACCGTCGCGGACGGCTGGTCAGCTATCACCGCGCGCGGCGTTACGCGCGCGGCCAGGTGCGGGACGACCGGTGACCGGCTTACCCGCCCGCGAGGACGCGTCGACGCTTGCCGACGTGCTCGAGCGGGTGCTCGACAAGGGCCTGGTGATCGCTGGCGACATCCGGGTCAATCTGCTCGATATCGAGCTGCTCACCATCAAGATTCGGCTCCTCGTGGCATCGGTCGACAAGGCCCGGGAGATGGGCATTGATTGGTGGGAACACGATCCGACGCTGTCGGTAGGGAAACGGGATCTTGCCGAGGAGAACCGGGCGCTGCGTTCGCGCGTGGCCGAGCTCGAGTCCTCATCCACCCAGCAGAAGCAGACCCAGCCATGACTACGAAGGCGACCTATATGTACGCGATCACTCGGCCGGTATTGCCGGGCGAGCTGAACGGCCTGCGTGGGGTGAGCGGCGCGCCGGTCCGCATGATCGAGGACGGCGACGTCGCCTGCCTGGTGAGCACGGTCGACCTCGCCGAGTTCGGCGAAGAAGCGTTGCCGAACAACCTGGAAGACCTGGGGTGGTTGGAGCGGACCGCACGTCAGCACGACGAGGTCGTCCAGGCCGGCGCGCGGATCACCACCACGATGCCGCTTCGCCTCGCCACAATCTGTACCGACGACAACTCGGCCCAGGAGCGGCTGCACCGATTCGGTGGCAGGGCCCTCGCCGTTCTTGCCGACCTCGATGGCCGCGAGGAGTGGGGCGTGAAGGTGTTGGCGTCTCCAGACCGGTCGGCCCCCGGCGTTCCCGTGGGAGACGACATTTCCGGCACTGCCTACCTGCTCCGCCGTCGGCAGCAACTTGCGCGAAGCGACAACGCCGCCGTGGCGGCTTCGAGGGACGCCGATGCGGTTTATAGCCGCTTGGCCGAGCATGCCGTCGCGGGCCGACGGCACCGTCCGCAGGATCGGCGCTTGACCGGAGCGGCCCAGCCGATGGTGCTCAACGCGGCGTTTCTGGTCGAACGCACGCGCGTCGGCCAGTTCAGGTCGGTCGTGGCCGAACTGATGTCCGAGCGGCCGCCCGAATCGATCACGCTGACCGGCCCGTGGGCTCCATACTCCTTCGCGGCGATGGAGGAGACGTGACCGCCGTCGCCGAGAAGAGCGCAGCAACTCCAGCCACGTCCCTCGTCGACCTGCTCGATCGCTTGCTCGGCGCGGGCGTCGTGCTGTCGGGCGACGTGACCATCTCACTGGCCGGCGTGGATCTCGTGACGGTCAAGCTTCGTGCGCTGGTGATGAGCGTGCGCGAGGCGCAGCCATGACCGAAATCCGAGCGCTGCCCGACCGCATCGACAGCGACGCCGATTCGATCGAACGAGACCTGTTCCGGTTGGTGCTGACTGTGGTCGAGCTGGTACGCCAGTTGATGGAGCGGCAAGCGCTGCGTCGCATGGACGACCTGGACGACGACCGCATCGAGGCACTCGGGACCGCGTTGATGCGCCTCGACGACGCCATGTCCGAGCTGCGCGGCCGATATGGGCTGACACCGGCCGACCTGAATCTCGATCTGGGACCGTTGGGGACCTTGCTCGACACCCCAATAATTGATAGCTGTCGCGCGCTCATCGGTCACGGGGGCACGTGACGGTTGCGCTTTGCGAGCGACCGGTCAACTCATCGTCATGCGGAGTCGAGTTTGAGTTGGCCGAGGCGCCCGTTCAGGTCGCGCATGACGACCCAGGTTTGCTCGTCAGCGGTCATCGTTGCGCCGGGCGGGTTGACCAGGATTGGCGCGGTGCGGCCGAGTAGGTCACGCAGCCGGTCGGCTTCGAGTGGGTTGCTGGTCCCGAACGCGAACACCGTGGACAGCTGGGGTGCGCTGCCACTGAATCGGGCGAGGATCTGCGCGCTGTCGGCGGACAGGCCGAGGGCGGCGTTGCGTTGCCTCGCGGTGCGAATGAGTCGGCTGAACCCGGTGGCGAGCGCCGCGGGCACCGTGACTGTGCTGGGTAGGTCGATTTGGATCAGGCGTGGGTAGTCGACGGAATGCGTCAGCTGAGTGAAAGCGTGGGCAGCTTGTGCCA
>JAOPVG010000037.1 GCA_025966255.1 Jatrophihabitans sp. | reverse complement strand
GGTACCGCGGAGCGGGGGGAGCATCTCGTCGACCCGTTCACCAACCGCGCCGCGACCGCCCTCGCGAGCGCGAGCGTCGCCGGCCCGTCTTTGACGGTGGCCGACGCGTACGCCACCGCCGCCTTCGTGATGGGCGCTGACGCGCTGGGGTGGATCGAGGGGGTCCCCGAATATGACGTTCTCGTGGTCGGCGCGGGAGGTTCGCGTACGAGCACGGGCTGGCACCGGTTCGCCGCGCCTGCATGACCGAGCGGACTGGATCAGGCCGGGCCTGCCGCTACCTGAGCTCGGCGTCCCCCGCGGCCGCACCCGGCGGCACTATCAACTCTTCCTGCCCTCGGACGGTCGCGCGCCCAGTGACGGTGCTGCGGTACACGCCGTCCCGATCGGCGAACGCGCTCGCGTACAACGTGCTCGGCCGGCCCATCGCGTCGCCCTGATCGATCTCCACGCCCTGCCAGCCCGGCTCGGACGGACGCGCGACATCGACCAGGTATGCGGCCAGCGCACCGGCCGCAACTCCCGTGGCGGGATCTTCAGGAAAGCCGGCGTCGACCGGGAACTGCCGCGCCACCACATGATCGGCGCGTCCGTCGGGATGCGGCGCAAACAGATATGCGCCCGTCGTGTCGACCTCGCGGCAGACCGCCCAGAGGCGGTCCAGCGCGGGATCCGCAGCGTGCACATCCGCGGCATCGCGCAACGGCACGATCAGCTTCGCGCGCGACACGCTGACCGACCGGATCGGGAGTCGCTCGTCAACCGCGCCGGTGCGTAGGCCGGACGCCTCCTCGATCCGGCGCCCAACCGGGGCCGCCGCCCCGAACTTCGGAGGCTGCTGCTCCACCGTCACCGAGCGGCTGTCCTCCCACCTCACCCGGCACGGCCCGGACGCGGTGCGCACCGTCAGCTCGCCACCGTCGATCGCGCCCGCATCGACGAGCACCGACACGGCCGCGACGGTGGCATGCACGCACATCGCCATCTCGTGCCGCGGCACGAAAAACCGCAGCCGCAGCCCGCCGTCGACATCGCGCACGACGAAGCCGGTCTCCTCGCCGAACCGCGCCGCGATCGCCTGCATCTGCGTCGCCGACAACCCCGCACCGTCCGTCACGATCGGACACGGGTTGCCGCCACCGGGCGAGCGGACGAACACATCGAGATGCGTCACCGTCACGCGGCGTTCAGACGGTCCGGCCACCATCGGCGCAGGTTAGCCGGTGATACGCACCAGGGCATGACTCAGGTGGGTGGCCAACCCGCGGCCGTGCGCGATGTCCTGGGTGGTCCAGCGGCGGTGGGTTCGGTGCGCCAGCTCGAGCACGCCGACGGGTTGGTCGCCGGCGAGCAGCGGAATCATCAACAGGCTGGCGTGGCCGTGCTGCTCCAGCCACAACTTCTCGGCCGGGTCGACGCCCGCGTCATTGAGATGAGCCTCGACGGTGTTGCCCGTCTCCAACGCGGTCAGCGTCGCGGGGTAGTCGGCGATCGCGTATTCCGCAACGTCGACCGTGCCGACGTTGGTGACGATCTCGCGCAGGATGCCGTCCTCGCCGAGCAATGACACACCGATCACGTCGATGCCGATCTCGGTGGCGGCCCGATTCGCCGCCGTCTGGATCTCGACCAGGCCGGTGGCGGTGGAGAAGGCCGACGTCACTGCGTGCATCTCGTGCGTGTACGACGCTGACCCGCTCGTCGCGGCCCGGCGCTGCAAGAGGTGGCTGCGGGTCTGGAGGCACGTCGCGACCACGAGCCGGCGGATCGGCTCGAACTGCGCGGTCGGTCGCCCGACCATCCAGCCCTGGCCGTAGTCGACATCAAACTCGGCGAGGGCGACGAGGTCCTCCAGCGTCTCCACGCCTTCGCCGATGACAGCCGCACCCATGCGGTGGGAGAACGTGACCAGGGCGTCCAGCACGGCGCTCTGCGCGGCGCTGTAGCGGACACCGGCCACCACCGTCGCGTCGATCTTGACGTAGTCCGGACGCATCGAGGCGAGTCGCAACAGGCCGGCATAGCCGGTACCGACGTCGTCCACGGCGATGCCCGCGCCGCGCAGTCGCAGCTGGGCGAGCTGGCCCCGCAGCGCGGCGGCGTCGCTGGCGATGTGCTCCGTGACCTCGACGATCACGCCGTCCAGGTCGTCGTCCAACACGCCGGTGATGGCCGGATGACCCAATGCGTTCGGGCTGAGATTGACCGTCAGCCGAATACCGTCCGGCAGCCCCGAGCGCCGCTCGAGGGCCGCCCGCAGGCAGGCCGCCTCGACGGTGTACCCCAGGCCGGCGGCATGCGCTTCCGCAATGACGTCGGCAACCGGCTTGGCGGGCTCGTGCGCGAAGCGAGCCAGCGCCTCGACGGCCAGGACCGCGCCGGTAGCGACCTCGACGACGGGCTGCAGCACGATCTGGAGTCCGGCAACGACGTCGGACACGCTGCCGTCGCCGAACGGGGACAGCGCGAGATCCTCCGGCATCATCCGCTCTCCCCACGCGACCCGTAGGAGCAGGAGACTAGCCGTAACGTTTCCTGTACGCCCACTCGAAATTGCGAAGGTTCCGCTTGCCGAAGGTCAGCGGTCAGGTAAGGTTCAGGTTTCCGGAACGCGCTTGATGTATCGAAGCCGTCCCGACGCTTGCTCCCCGGCCTCGGCCACGGGAACGAGCACCGTGTCGCAAGGCTGTGGCCACGTAGCGACGATCGCATAGCCGATCGCTCCATCATGCTCTGGCACAGCGCGACAGCAGGACACCATTCGACGCGCCCCGCCACCGCATCAGGTGAGTGGTCTGCGAGGGGTACCCCGCCGAGCCGGGGGGCCGGCGGGTTACTCCTCGCAAGCAGTCAGCTACTCCTCGCATCCGATGCCGCCCGACTTCGGGCGCGCCTGCGACCTCAACGAGCCTGGTGAGGTGGGCCGTGGAGCCGCCTGTCGGAATCGAACCGACGACCTATCGCTTACAAGGCGATCGCTCTAACCATCTGAGCTAAGGCGGCAGCGCATCGAGGCTACCCGGCCGACCCGGCGCAGCGCCGCCCGATTGCCGGTCGCTGCTGGCGGGTGGCAGGGCGGACGAGCACGATGTAGCGGTGAGCGACCCGACGCACGTACCCGCAGGCGCCGCCGAGGACCTGGCCCGCGGCCGCCGGTCCGTACTCGCCATCCTCGCCGGTACGGGCGGTTCGCCGCAGCTGCCAACCCTGCAGGCCGCGTCGCCGCTGCGCGCATTGCCGCCCGCCATCGAGGCGAAGCTGTCCAATCGGCTCGAGGCCGGGCTGAGCCCGCACGGGACCGACCATCCACGCCGTTCGGTCGTGCAGCGCGTCGCGATCCCGTCGGCGGTGCTGGCCCTCTTGGACGCGGTGGGGATCGGCGTCGCCGCGGCGGG
>JAOPVG010000615.1 GCA_025966255.1 Jatrophihabitans sp. | reverse complement strand
AGTTGCCAACCGGGGCGACCGCAACCGACGACCTTGCGGCGTGGCCGAGCGCAGATCTTCTCGACAATCGGGTCGCTCTGCTAACCGGTGCGGCCCGCGCAATGGCGCCATCGCCCTCGCGTTGGCCGACGCCGGTGCCCACGTGGTGGTGAACGATCTCCTTGCGCCTGGCATTGGACGGGTAGTTGCGCAGCTTCGTGAGCGCACCGATCGCGTGCTGCCGATCGCTGCCGATCGCGGCCGACGTGGCGATTTGGTCGGACGTACGGCGGATGTTCGACGAGGCGCGCGACGCTCTCGGTCCGGTCGAGATCCTCGGCAACTATGCCGGCGTGCTGCGTCCGACGCGCTTCGTCGACATCGGCGAGGACGAATGGACCGCGGTCGTCGACACCAACTTGAAGGGCACATTCCGCGTGTATACAGGGGCTGCGCCGCAGATGCAGGGCCAGGGCGGCGGTCGCATCATCAACTTGTCGTCCACCGTCGGCAGGAATCTCAGCACGGTCGGCGGCGCTCATTGCCCGGCGGTGAAGGCCGGCGTCCTCGGCCTCACCCGGCATCTGGCCAACGAGGTCGCGAAGGATGGCATCACTGTCAACGCCGTGTACCCGGGCCTCATCGACACCGACATGGTGCGCTCGACGATCTCGGCCGCGGCCGTCGAGAGGTACGCCAGCAGCTTCCCGATCTCCCGGCTCGGCCGGCCGGGCGAGGTCGTTGATCTCATCGTGTTCCTGGCGTCGGACCAGGCCGCCTACATCACCGGTGCCAGCGTGGGCATCAACGGCGGCGATCTGATGGTCTGACGGCGCGGCGCGGCGTGTTGCCGCATCGTGCCTTGACCTTCAGCGGTCGATGGTGTTCCGTATGCATAGCGCCGGGCGAAGACGCGGGCGCCGGACGACTTTTGCACCGGAATGTGCCATTGCGACCTAGGCCGACGACGACAGCAAGTCAGCGATCGGCCCGCAGAACGTTCGGACAGCTACGCGAATCCCATGACCCTCTGTTGCGGGGGACCGTCGAAAGGGAAGTACATGAAGCGAACGGTGCGACCGCGGTGGCTCGCCATCCTCTGCGTCGTGGTTCTGGGACTGACCGGCGCGGCCTGCTCGAGCGCGAAGTCCACGAACAACAAGGCGCCCACCACCCTGCACACGGTCATGTCGGAGGAGGCGGACGACCTCAACCCGTTCACCCCCACTTTGCAGGGCAAGAGTCAGATCCTCTCGACCATCGGCATGCCGATGCTCTACGTGGACTCGACGAGCAAGCTCACCTCCCGGGTGCTCAAGTCGTGGACCGCGTCGCCGGACGCGAAGACCATCACGCTGGTGCTCAAGCCGAACATTCAGTGGAGCGACGGCAAGCCGATGACCTCGGCCGATCTGCTGATGTCGCTCACCGACTACCTCGACGCAAAGGTCAGCGTCAACGCCGGGCGCATCGGGCCGGTTGTAGGTCTGGATGCCCTGGCCAGCGGGAAGGCCAAGACCATCTCCGGCCTGTCCGCGCCCGACAAGTCGACGCTTGTCATCAAGCTCGTCAATCCGGACGCCGCGTGGCTGCCCCGGCTGGCGCTGCTCGGGGCGTACTGGCCGGTGCTGCCTTCGCACCTGCTCGGCAACGTTCCGCGCGCCAAGATCGCGACCGACCCGTTCTTCAAGACCTGGCCCGTATCGAGTGGGCCCTACCTGCTGTCCAAGTTCGTGCGTGGGCAGTACGTGGAGGTCACGCGGAACCCGAAGTGGTCGGCCGGCAAGGCGGGCTTCGAGAAGGTGATCTTCGAGATCCTGTCGACCGATCAGATGACGGCGCAGCTGCAGACCGGCGAGGTGCAGTACGTCTACACGGTCGATCCCTCGGACGTCGATCGGATCAAGCGGATCTCTGGCGTCACCGTCGCGTCGCACAACGGTGTGGCTCCGGAGCTGTTCGGGCTCAACAACGGCGGGTCCGTGTTCAAGGATCCCCGGGTGCGGCAGGCGATGCTGTATGCCATCGATCGGGCCGGCATCTGCAAGACCATCCTCGCCGGCCACTGCACAACCCCCACCGCGAACCTGCGCCAGATCGCGCCGTCGTGGGCCCTGCCGACCACCGGCCTCACCGACTACAACTACGACCCGGCCAAGGCGAAGCAGCTGCTCAAGGACGCCAACTGGGACCCGAACACCAAGCTCACCTTCCTGGCCCGGACCCAGCGCAGCTACGTCGACAAAGCCGTCACGGCCGCAGTGGGTCAGCTGAATGCGGCGGGAATGCACTTCTCGGTCCGCAACGTGACGACGGCGCAGTTGCTGGACAGCATCGGCAAGAAGACGGGGTGGGACGCCTTCTGGGTGAGCGGGGCGGACTTCGTCGTCGATCCCAATGAATGGGGCGACTACCTGAAGTGCGCCGGCCGGTACCCGGATGGCCCCAACACGTCGCAGTACTGCGACCCGGCCACCGACAAGCTGTTCGAGGATGGGCTCAAGACGACCGACCAGGCGGCGCGGGCCAGCCTCTACCACCAGGCCTTCACCAAGCTGAATCAGAGTCCGGCCGAGGTGTATCTGTACGTCGTGGACACGATCGTTGCTTACAACTCGCACCTGACCGGCGTGACGGTGAGTGGAAACCTCAGCGGAGGCTACTGGGATATCGGACAGTGGCGCTGGAAGGCCTAGTTGCGGCCCGTGTCGGCTGCGCACCAGGCGGCACGCGCCCATATTGCCACCGGCCGCGGCCACCGGGAGGTGAATGACCAGTGTTGGGATTCGTCCTGCGGCGGCTGATCATCGCCATCCCGGTGCTGCTCGGCATCCTCGTGATCGCCTTCGTCTTCGTCCATCTCCTTCCGGGCGATCCGGTGCGGCTACTTGTCGATCCGTCTCAGCTGTCCGGCGCCGGCTCGACGCAGTACCTGGCCCAGAAGCGGATCGAGCTCGGCTTGGACAAGCCACTGCCGGTGCAATGGGTGCTGTGGATGCGTGAGGTGCTCACGGGCAATCTCGGGTTCTCGTTCCAGCAGCGTGTGCCGGTGCTCCAACTGATCCAGGAGCGGGTGGGCTCGACGGTCCTGCTCACCGCAACCGCCGTCGTGCTGGCCGTCGTCGTCGCCATCCCGGTCGGCGTGCTGGCCTCGTTGAAGCAGAACTCGGTGCTCGACTACCTGGCCGGCGCGACGAGCATGCTCGCCATCTCGATTCCGGTGTTCTTCCTCGGCCTGCTGGCGATCTACGTGTTCGCGCTGCAGCTCAACGTGCTCCCGAGCGGCGGCCGCCAGACGCTCGGCGTGCCGCCGACGCTGTCGGACACCGTGCAGCACCTGATCATGCCGGCCGCAGTGCTGGCCGCGGTGTTGACCGGTCCCTACGTCCGCTACGTGCGCCAGAGCATGCTCGACGTGCTGCGCCAGGACTACATCACCACCGCCGTCGCGAAGGGTGCCTCCCCGTTCCGCGTGGTGCTCCGGCACGCCCTGCGCAATGCCCTGATCCCGTTGACGACAGTGCTCGCAGTGCAGATTCCGGCCCTGCTTGCCGGCACGGTCGTCATCGAGACGGTCTTCGCGTGGCCCGGTCTCGGCCTACTGGTGTTCCAATCGATCGAAGGCTTGGACTACCCGGTGATTCTCTCGGTCGTGATGATGAGCGCCGTGCTCGTGCAACTGTGCAACCTGGTGGCCGACGTGTTGGCCGCCGTCCTCGACCCGCGGATCCGGCTATGACCGGCGAGGCCATCGGCGGGGGCATGGGGGCCGACGAAGCAGCGGCGATGCTCGGCGGGCACCTGGCCGGCCCCGAGGAAACGATCGCGGGTCCGGGGCTGCCCTCACAGTCGCCGACGCGCATTGCCCTCGCTCGCTTCCGTCGGCACCGGCTCGCGGTCGCCGGGCTCACCGTGCTCGTCGTGCTCGTGGTGTTGGCGTTGCTGGCTCCGCTGATAGCACCGTTCGACCCCAACGCCGTCGACCTCGCGCAATACCGACGCCCACCGACCGGAGTGCACTGGTTGGGCACCGACGAAGCGGGCCGCGACGTGCTCAGCCGGCTGATGTTCGGCGCCCGCGTATCGCTCACCGTCGGAGTGGTGGCCGCGGTGTCGGCGGGCTTGATCGGCCTGGTGCTCGGTCTGCTGGCCGGCTTCCTCGGTGGCTGGGTCGACGCGCTGGTCATGCGGCTCACCGAGGTCGTGCTCTCGTTCCCGTCGCTGGTCGTGATCATCCTGCTCGTCGCCGTGATCGGGCCGAGCATCACGAGCATCGTCGCGGTGATTGCGCTGTTCGAGTGGCCCATCGGCTGCCGGATCGTCCGGCAGATCACCCGGGTGACGAAGGAGACGGGCTTCGTGCTCGCCGCCCGCTCGGTCGGGGCCAGCAACCTCCGCCTGATGACGCGGCACACGATGGGCAGCGTCATCTCGCCGCTCACCGTGGTCGTCACTCTCCTCAGCGCGCAGGCGATCCTGCTGGAGGCCGCGCTCTCGTTCCTCGGTCTGGGCGTGAACCCGCCGCAGGCCAGTTGGGGTGGCATGCTGCGGTCCGCGCAATCTCTGACCGTGCTCAGCGACTTCCCGTGGCTGTGGCTGCCCCCGGGCATCGCCATTGCGATCACGGTGTTGTCGATCAACTTCGTCGGCGACGGCTTGCGAGACGCCTTCGACCCGCGGCAGGAGATGTAGCGCCAGATGGATGTCACTGCCGATCGGCCCTCGCTGACCAAGGGCGCCGACCCGATCTTGTCCGTGCGAAACCTCGAGACCACGTTCGCGGTTCGGAACTCGACGATCAAGGCGGTGCGCGACGTCAGCTTCGACCTGCGCCCCGGGGAGATCCTGGGCGTGGTCGGCGAATCCGGGTCGGGCAAGAGCGCCACCGTCAACTCGCTGCTGCGCCTGCTGCCGCCGCCACCGACTGCGGTCACGACCGGCTCGGTCGTGTACGGCGGTGAAGATCTGCTCACCGTGCCGGCTCGGCGGCTGCGCGCGATTCGGGGCAAGGAGATCTCGATGATCTTCCAAGACCCGTCCACCTCGTTCAATCCGGTGCAGACGATCGGCTGGCAGATCGCCGAGGCCATCAAGGTCCACGACCGGCGGATCTCCCGCACGGCCGTGCGGGCACGTGTGATCGAACTCTTGACGATGGTCGGCGTGCCCAGCCCGCAGGTGCGGTTCGGCCAGTTCCCGCACGAGTACTCCGGCGGCATGCGGCAGCGCGCGATGATCGCAATGGCCCTGGCGAACAGCCCGAAGATCATCATCGCGGATGAGCCCACCACCGCCCTTGACGTCACCATCCAGGCCCAGATCCTCGACCTGTTGGAGAAGGTCCGCACCGAGACGCAGGCCGCGACGATCTTGATCACTCACGACCTCGGCATCATCGCCGAGGTCGCCGACCGGGTGCTCGTCATGTATGCGGGCAAGATCGTCGAGTCGGGCCAGGTGCGCGAGGTGTTCACCGATCCGCAGCACCCCTACACGCTCGGACTGCTGGCGAGCCTGCCCCGCATCGACACTGCGATGGAGGAGTTGCTCTCGATTCCCGGGCAGCCGCCGAGTATGAGTTCTCCTCCGTCCGGGTGCGCCTTCCACGTCCGGTGCAAGCTCACGCAGGGACGCGACCGGTGCCGGCAGGAGCAGCCCGCGCTGACGGCGGCGGGCGGCAGCGGCAGTCACCTTGCCGCGTGTCACTTCTCCGACGAGATGGAGAGCGAAGCGATCTCGATCGCCGCGATCGTCGGGACCGATGTCCGGGCCGGAACGCGTCCGTGACGTCGCTGACGAAGCAGCCGACGCAGCCACCGACCGGGCCGCTGCCCGTCGGCGCTGAACTGCTCAGGGTCGAGGGGCTGAAGGTTCATTTCCCGATCCGGTCCCGGGTGCTGCGGCGCACCCTCGGCCAGGTGCAGGCGGTCGACGGTATCGATCTCAGCATCGCCGCCGGCGAGACGCTGGGTCTGGTCGGCGAGTCCGGGTGCGGGAAGTCGACCACCGGCCTGGCCGTCCTGCGGCTGATCGAACCCACCGCGGGCAGTGTCGCGCTCCGGGGCCAGGAGCTGACCACGATGGGCAAGACCGATCTGCGGTCGGCCCGTCGGGACATGCAGATCGTGCTGCAGGATCCGTACTCCTCGCTGAATCCCCGGATGACGGTGCGCGGCATAATCTCCGAGCCGCTCGAGGTGCACGGGTTGCACACCGGGGCCGGGCGACGGAAGAAGGTCGACGAGCTGCTCGCGCTCGTCGGGCTCGAAGCGAGCCATGCCGGCCGGTTCCCGCACGAGTTCTCGGGTGGGCAGCGGCAGCGCATCGCGATCGCCCGCGCGCTGGCGCTCGATCCTCAACTGCTCGTGCTGGACGAGCCGATGTCAGCGCTCGACGTGTCGATCCAGGCCCAGATCGTGAACCTGCTCAAGCGACTGCAACGTGAGCTGTCGCTGGCCTACCTGTTGATCTCCCACGATCTGTCGGTGGTCAGGCACGTGTGCGATCGACTCGCTGTGATGTACCTCGGCCGCATCGTCGAGACCGGGCGCACCGACGACGTCTACAACCGCCCGACCCATCCCTACACGCAGGCGCTGCTGTCGGCCGTACCCCAGCCCGATCCGACGAAGCGGGGCGCCCGCCGCCGCATCATCCTCGAGGGCGACGTCCCCAGCCCGGACCACCCGCCGGCCGGCTGCCGGTTCCACACCCGCTGCTGGCGGGCGCAGGAGCTGTGCCGCGAGGAGTCGCCGGCGCTGATCGACCGGTTCGACCACGGCCATCCCAGCGCGTGTCATTTCGCCGCCTTGGCCGACGCCGCGACGGTGCCGTCGGCGGACGCCGAGTCGAACAGCGAGCCGCCCGAACCGGAGTAGCCGGCCGGGGGCGTCAATACACGATCAGCCCGCGGGCCTGGTCGCCGTCTCGAAGTGCGTCGAAGGCCTCGTTCGCCTCATTGAGGTGATACCGGCGGGTGATCAGCTCGTCCAGCTTGAGCCGACCGGCCAGGTAGAGCCCGACGAGCGCGGGAAAGTCGACGGCCGGCCGGGACGATCCATAGACCGATCCGGTGAGCCGCCGTTCTCCGGCCAGCAGCGTCTGCGGGTCGAAGTCGATGCGGACACCGTCCGGTGGCTTGCCGACGAGCACGCAGATCCCACCGCGACCGGTCACCGACCAGGCCTGTTCCAGCGCGCCCGCCTGCCCGACCGCGACGACCGTGACGTCGAAACCGCCGCCCGAAAGAGCGCGTAACTCCTCGACGGCGTCGACACTCGCGGCGTCGACGACCGCGGTCGCGCCCAGGGTCGTCGCGAGCGCGGTGCGGGCGGCTAGGACGTCGACGCC
>JAOPVG010000586.1 GCA_025966255.1 Jatrophihabitans sp. | reverse complement strand
CGGGCGGCACCGGCGGCGGGTCGGGTGGCGGCGGGTCGGGGAGTGGCGGTGGCGGGTCCAGCGGAGGCGGCAGCGCGACCAAGGGCATCAAGGTTGGCAGCTGCAAGGGCTTCAAGAACGGCACCGGCATCACCAACTCCACGATCACGATCGCGAACGCCTCGGACCTGAGCGGCCCGGTTCCCGGACTGTTCAAGTCGGCGCAGGCGGCGGTCACTGCCTATCTCGCCTACTTCAACTCCTCGTCGAGCATCTGCGGACGCAAGCTGAAGTTGACCAGTCTCGACAGCGGCACCAGTGAGAGCGGCGACCAGCAGGCCGCGACGACCGCGTGCGGCAACTCGTTCGCAATGGTCGGCTCGATGGGCGCCTTCGACGCCGGCGGCGCGAACACGGTGGCCGGTTGCGGCATTCCGGATCTGCGAGCCGCAGCCACCGAGACCGCGCGGCAGAAGTCGCCGGTCAGCTTCGGTGCGAACTCGGTTGTCGTCAACGAGATTCCGACGGCGCCGTTCAACTACTTCAAGTCCCTGAGCAAGGATGCGTACAAGAACGCTGGGTTCGTGTACTTGAATGCCGGAGCGTCGAGCCTGAACGCGAGGAGCTTCATCGCCGGGGAGCAGCGGCAGGGCTTCAACTTCAAGGACAAGATCGCAATCGACGTGACGTCGGTGCCGAACTACAACAACTACGTCACCCAGCTCAAGAGCGACGGCATCAAGTACGTCCAGTACCTCGGCGCCTACCAATACGCGCAGAAGCTCAAGAGCGAGATGTTCCGGCAGAACTACCACCCGATCTTCGTCATGGACCCGACCGGTTACGACGCCAACTACGTCGCCACGGGGAAGGCCGTTGACGACACCTACGTGTTCGACGCCGGGCCGCTGTACGAGGAGCAGAACCGCAACCCGCAGCTGGCCACCTACATCGCCTGGCTCGGCCGCACCTCGGGGGGCGTGCCCACGTTCTTCGGCACGTACGCGTGGTCAGCCGCTGCGCTGTTCACCCAACTGGCCGTGCAGCTCGGCGGGAAGCTCACGCGCTCGAGCCTGCTCTCGGCGATCAAGGGCGTGCACAACTTCACCAACGGAAACATGGTGCCGCCACAGGACATCGCCGGGAAGCACACCCCGAAGTGTCTGTCGGTGATCCAGCTGACCAACGGAAAGTGGGTCCGCAAGACGCCCTACCCGTACACCTGCGGCACCACGGTCAACAGCGGAGTGGGCGGCTGACGTGCTCAGTGACTTCGTCTCCTTCACCGTCCAGGGACTCTTCCTGGGGGCGGCGTATGCCATTGCCGCATCGGGACTGGTCCTGACCTACGCGACGACGCGCGTGTTCAACCTCGCGCACGGCGCGACGAGCATGGTGATGGCGTTCATCTACTGGCAGCTGCACATCGGCAGCGGGCTGCCGACGTGGCTGTCGCTGGTGCTGGTGCTGTTCGTGATTGCGCCGCTGTTCGGGATCGTGCTCGAACGCGTCGTGATGCGTGGCCTCGGTGACGCGCCGGTCAGCGTCAGCCTCGTCGTGACTGTCGGCCTGTTCGTGTTCCTCGTCGGCCTCGCCCAGCAGTTCTGGCCGGCCGACAAACCCCGCAACATCGACTACTTCTTCGGTTACGACTCGTTCCCGCTGTTCGGCGTGCGGGTGAGCTACCACTACGTGATCACGATCGTGCTGTCGGCGATCGTCGCCGCCGCGCTGTACATGTTGCTCAACCGCACCCGCACAGGCACCGCGATGCGCGCGGCCGTGGACAACAAGGAGTTGCTCGAACTCTTCGGGGCGAACGCGAACCGGGTGTCGATGCTCAGCTGGGCGATCGGATCGCAACTCGCCGCCCTCGCCGGCATCCTGCTCGTGTCCTACACCGGCCTGGACTACTACACCCTCACGTTCCTGGTCATCAGCGCCTTCGCGGCCGCAATGCTCGGCCGCCTGAGCAGTCTGCCGCTGACCTACGCCGGTGCCATCGTGCTCGGCCTGGCTTCGGCGTACTTCCCCGGCTACATCCACGGCGGGCCGCTGATCCAGACCGGACTGCAGAGCTCGCTGCCGACGTTCATGCTCTTCGCGATCCTGATCTTCGTACCCCAGGTCCGGCTCCGCGTCGGCCAGGTCAAGGGCATCCTGGCCGCCAACGTGCCGACCCGGCAGCGCACCCTCGTGAGTGCCATCGGGCTGCTCGTCGTCTGCCTGATCGTGATGCCGTTCCTCGATCCCACGAACATGCTGCGGCTCGGCATCGGGGTGGCGTACGCGATGGTCATGCTGTCGCTCGTGCTGCTCACCGGCTACGGCGGCTACGTATCGCTGGCCCAGTTCACGTTCGTCGGGGTGGGCGCGGCGGTGGTGGCGAAGATGGACACCACCTCACCGCTCGCCATTCTGTTCGCGGTGCTGATCTCCGCGGCCATCGGTGCGCTCGTCTCGCTGCCCGTGCTGCGGTTGACCGGTCTGTATCTCGCGCTGGCGACGCTGGCCTTCGGCCAGTTGATGGACAAGCTGGTCTTCCAGGCCGACTTCCTCTTCGGCTTCGGCGGCACCCTGCAGGCCCAGCGGGTGTCCCTGCTCGGCTACAACTTCAACAACACCCGCAGCTACGTCGTTCTCATGCTGTTGGTCTTCCTCCTGATGGGCGCCGGGCTGCTCGTGCTGCGCCGCGGGCCGGTCGGACGCCTGCTGATCGCACTACGTGACAGCCCGGCGGCGTGCGGGACACTCGGCCTCAACCAGCGCTGGTTCCGGGTGGCGGTGTTCAGCGCATCGGCGGGCATGGCCGGCCTCGCGGGCGCCCTGCTCGCCGGCCTGCAAGGCACGGTGACGCCGGTCGCGTTTGCGACGTTGCAGAGCCTGCCGCTGCTCCTCGTTGCCGTGGTCGCGGGGGTGACGTCGGTATCCGGTGCGTTCCTGGGCGGCCTGCTGCTGATGCTGCTGCCGGTCATCCAGGCGACGATCCCGTCCTTGTCGGGCCTGGTGTTCCTCGTGATCGGGGTCGGCGCCATCCTGCTCGGACGTGACCCGAACGGCTTGGTCAACGTGCTCTTCAAGGGACTGCGGCAGCTCGAGCCGCACCTGCCGCTGCCGCCCCGGTTGCGCGCCCTGACGGCCGGGCCGCCGGCGCCCGCGGCCGAGGCGGAATCCGTGCCGGAAGCGCAGGTGGCCGGTCATGGCGTTGCTTGAGGTGACGAGGGTGACCGTCAGGTTCGGCGGCATCACGGCCGTCAACGACGCTTCGCTCTCGGTCGACCTCGGCACGATCACCGGACTGATCGGCCCGAACGGCGCGGGCAAGACAACGTTGTTCAACGTCATCACCGGATTGCAGTCGCCGACGAGCGGTCACGTGCGATTCAAGAACGACGACGTCACCAAGGCGACGGTCAACCACCGCGCCAAGATGGGGATGGGCCGCACGTTCCAACGCCTCGAGGCCTTCGGTTCGTTGACCGTGCGCGAGAACATTCAGGTCGCCCGTGAGATCCATGCCGGGGCACGGAACTGGTTCAGCTTCCGCAAGGATCCGAAGGTCGACGAGCTCATTGAGGTCGTCGGGCTGCGCCGCTACGTCGATCATCGCGCTGACTCGGTGCCCACCGGTGTCGCCCGGCTGCTCGAGATGGCCCGCGCGCTGGCCATCGAGCCCAAGTTGCTGCTTCTTGACGAGCCGTCGTCGGGGCTGGACGAGGCCGAGACGAAGGGCTTCGGCAAACTGCTGCAGCAGTTGGCCGCCGATGGCTGCGCGATCCTGATGGTCGAGCACGACATGGATCTCGTGATGGGCGTGTGCGACCTCATCCATGTGCTCGAATTCGGCAAGGTGATCGCCACCGGCACCGCGGCCGAGATCCGGGGCAATCGCGCGGTCCAGGCGGCCTACCTCGGCTTCTCCGACGCCGCCGGCATCCCCATTCCGGACGACGTGGCGGCCGAGGCGACCGCGATCATCGGCGCCCACTCGGCGAGTGAGACGACGATGACGCTCCCCGCCGTGGAGACTGAGCGACGATGAGCGAGCATCAGCGAGTGAATGGGACGAACCGGGCCGCGAAGCCCCCTCCCGAGAGCAGCGAGGGCGCCCGATGACCGAATATCAGGGTCCCGCCCCGATCGGTACTCCGCCGATCCTCGAGCTCATCGACCTCCACGCCGCGTACGGCCGCATCGAGGTCCTGCGCGGAGTCGACCTACTCGTCCCGCGTGGCGCGGTCATGGCGCTGCTCGGGGCCAACGGTGCGGGCAAGACCACCTTGCTGCGTGTGCTCAGTGGGCTGATGCCGTCCACGTCGGGTGACGTGCACCTGTCCGGCGTGCACATCAGCAACGCGACCCCGGATCAGCTCACCCGGGCCGGGTTGACGATGGTGCCGGAAGGCCGCGGCGTGTTCCCCAACCTGACCGTGGAAGAGAATCTCTGGCTGTCTTCCTACTCCGGTCAGCCGGTGGAGAAGATCCTGACCAACGCGTACGCCCGCTTCCCTCGGCTGAAGGAACGCCGGCGGCAGTTGGCCGGCAGCCTGTCGGGCGGCGAACAGCAGATGCTCTCGCTGGCGCGAGCCCTGGCCTCGGACCCCGCCCTGCTGCTGCTCGACGAGCTGTCCATGGGGCTGGCCCCGCTGATCGTCGAAAGCCTTTACGACAGCGTGGCCGAGATCGCGGAGGCGGGCGTGTCGATCCTTGTCGTCGAGCAATTCGCCAGCAGCGCACTGCGGGTGTCTGATTATGCGGCCGTCATGCAGGGTGGCCGCATCGTCGAGACCGGCGAGCCGGGCGAGATCGAGAGCAAGCTCAACGAGTTGTACTTCGGAGGAGCAGCGTGAAACGACAGACGAAGCGGACCATTGGGGTGGTCGGCAGCGCGGTGGTCGTCACGCTCATGTGGCCCGGCCCCGCATCGGGCGACACATCGCTCGGCGGTTACAGCGGTGTCGCCCAGGCCCAGCCGATCCGCGTCCAGATCTACGAACCGACGATCCCGATCCCCAGCACACCTCAGATCGACGGGTCGATCGGCTATACGAAATCGACCACTGACACCGGGCCGGTCTCCCGCGCCACGGCGAGCTACCTGTGGCCGGGCGACGTCATCGGCGACGGCTTCGGGCAGCTCGTCGGCGGCACTGCCGCGAAGTATCCCGTCCAGGCCAACTCCCGCACCCCGGCCACGGCCGACTCGCCGGCCACGAACACCATCCAGCTCACCGACGGCAACGGCATGACGACCTCGAGCAGTGACACGTCGACCAAGGCGACGGTCACCGGTCTTGGCATTGCCGGGCCGTCGACCAATCTGCTCGGCGGTCTCGGCAAAGGCCTCGGCCAGCTCGGCGGTACGACGACGAACGCGAAGCCGACGCCCGATCTGCCGGTTCCGGTCTCCAAGACGCTGGCCGGGCTCGCCACCGTGCAGAACGTGAAGAGCGAGAGCGAGGTCGTGCTCGGCAAGAACTCGGTCACCACCACGGCGCACGCGCACATCTCCGAGACCAAGCTGCTCGGCGGACTGATCACGCTCGGCGGTTTCGACGTCACCTCCAAGTCCGTCAGCGACGGTAAGAAGGCCGTCTCCAGCGGAGCCGCGACGATCGGCAGCATCAAGGTCGCCGGCATCAACCTCGGCCTGGACGACAAGGGACTGCAGATCGCCGGCACGACTGTGAAGCTGCCGGGGATTCCCGCGGCCGCGACGAGCCTGCTCGAAAAGCTCGGCATCTCCATCGAGTACTTGAAGACCAAGCGAGTGGTGTCCGGCGCCGACGGCTCGTTCACGGCCAAGGGGCTGATCCTCAGCATCGACACGCAGCCGCTGAAGACCGCGCTCAACCTCGGCGGCATCGTCGGGCCGCTGGCCGATCTCATTGGGAAGATCCCGAAGCTGGGCAGCCAGGTCGGCCCGCTGCTGGGTCTCGGACCGAGGATCGTGTTCGAGATCGGTGACGTCATGACGTCCGCCACGGCGGCGCCCGCGTACACCGGCGGCGGCCTGCCCGGCGGGAACACCGGGGGCGGCACGAACACCGGCGGGACGGGTGGCGCGACCGGCGGGACCGGTGCTGGCACCGGCGGGACCGGTGGCGCGACCGGCGGGACCGGCGGCACCGGCACCGGGACGGGCAACACGCCCGCGACCGGTGGCGCCGGCGGCACTACGCCGACCGCCATCCAGCCGGCCGGGTTCAATCTGCCCGCTCTTGGCGCCATACCTCGGCTGATGATCCTCGGCGGCCTGCTGTTCGCGGTCGCCCTCGGCTGGGTGCTGCGCACGGCCGGCGGCATCCTGCTCGGCAATTCGCGCAATTGTGCCTACGGGCTGACCACGGGCGTGCCCGACCTACGAAAGGCTTAGATGATGGCGTCGACGATGGCGATCCCGCGGCGGCCGCAGCAGGCCGCCGGCACCCAAGTGGTCAACCCTGCGGCCGTCCGCGACCAGCGGTATCGCACCCTGCAGTTCGTGCTGTTCACCGCCGGCGCAGTGCTCATGCCGTTGGGGATCGTCGCAATCCTCATCGGCTGGTACGGCGTGGCGCACTCCCACTACGCCTACGACCAGACGTCGTACATGATCTCCGGCGGCCTGCTCGGGCTGGGGCTGGTGTTCCTCGGCGGCTTCCTCTACTTCGGCGCGTGGCTGGCCAAGGTCGCCAACGAACAACGCGAGAGCGCCCGGCAGTTGGCCGACACGATGCTCGTCCTCGCCGACCTGGTTTCGCGCTCGCCGCGGTCCGGGGCGGCCGAGCCGACCGCGGTGGCCGACCCCGGCGCGGTGCCGGTGCTGGCCGGGACGGGGTCGACTGTCCACCGGCGCGACTGCGCATTGATCGCGCACCGCGACGACCTACACGTCCTCACCGGTCGGGAAGTCGACCTCGGTACCTGCCGGGTCTGCCGCCCCTACCTGATCTGAACTCTGCGCAAGTCCACACTTCGCGGCCTGCATTCGCACGCCGTGCTCCTTCAGCACGAACGGAAGCCGGCACATGGGATCTCTGGACGGCAAGGTTGCGATCATCACCGGCGCGGCGCGCGGGCAGGGCGCCGCTGCGGCTCGGCTGTTCGTTGCCGAGGGCGCGACGGTGGTCATCGGCGACATCCTTGATGACATCGGCAAGGAGCTGGCCGAGTCGCTCGGTGCGGCGGCGTACTACCGGCACCTGGACGTGTCGGCCGAGGACGACTGGACCGCGGTCGTCGACGAGGCCGTGGCGACGCTAGGCGGCGTGGACGTGCTGGTCAACAATGCGGGCATCCTGCGCTTCGCCGCGCTTTCGGACATGCCACTCGATGATTACATGAAGATCGTCAACATCAATCAGGTCGGGACGTTCCTCGGCATGCGGGCGGTGTCCAAGGCGATGATCGTCGCCGGCAACGGCGGTTCGATCGTGAATATCTCGTCGATCGAGGGCCTGGCCGGCATGCCGTACCTCACGGCCTACGCCGCTACCAAGTTCGCGATCCGCGGCATGACGAAGGTGGCCGCGCTCGAGCTCGGGCCGAAAAAGATCCGGGTGAACTCGGTCCACCCCGGCATGATCGTTACCGACATGGTGAAGGACGCCGCCGGCGGGCACGACATCGATCTGTCTCCGGCGGCCAAGCGGATCCCGATCGGCCGGATGGGCGAGTCGGAGGATGTCGCCGAGGTCGTGCTCTTCTTGGCCAGCGACCGCAGCTCGTACTGCACCGGCGGGGAGTTCGCCGTCGACGGCGGCGTTACCACGACGCACGCGTTCTACATGATGTGAGCGGTCGAGGCAGCTGAGCGGTCAGGGCAGCTGCGGCACGCCGTCGGGTCCGATCGGCCAGTACGGGTTGTGCGCGATCTCCCACAGGTGAGCGTCGGGATCGGCGAAATAGGCGTGGTAGCCGCCCCAGTCGGTGGCCTGGGCCGGCTTGGCGATGCGGGCGCCGGCCGTGCGGGCGACCTCCAATGCGGTGTCGACGATCTCCGGCGAGGCCACGTTGATCGCGAGGGTGACGCCTCGAAAGGCGCCAGGCTCGCCCGGCGGGCCGGCCTGGGCGTCGCGGCGCAGATCGTCGGCGCCGTAGAGCCCGAGCCGGGCACCCGCCGTGCGGAAGAAGCTCACCTCGCCCTCGACGGAGCCGGAGGAGAGCTCGAACCCGAGGGCTGAATAGAACCGCGTCGACGCCGCGACGTCGGACACACCGAGGGTGATGAGGCTGACGACACCAGGAACGGTCATGCCGGCGAGGATAGGTGCGGTGTCTGACACCGCGTCGCGCGAGATATCGACACTGGTGCGAGCTAGGGTGAGATCGAAGCGAGAGAGGGGGCCGCGATGCCTACCCACGACAGCGGCCAGAGCCGGCCGCAACGCACGCACGAGGACGAGGTCGACGAGACCGTCGATTCGTCTACCGATGTGAGCGAGCGGCACGAGAAGCTCACCGAAGACGTCGACGCGATCTTGGACGAGATCGACGATGTGCTCGAGACGAATGCCGAGGACTTCGTTCGGGCATTCGTGCAAAAAGGGGGCCAATAGATGATCTTGGACGGCCCGGAATCGAGCAAGTTCTGCCCGGATCGCCGTCAAGATAGTCCCGTCTCGGACTTCACGCCGAAGGTGCGGAGCCGGGACGGTTCGGCCTTCTTATTGCGCGAAGTCGGCGCCCGTGGCCAGTTCCGGGACGCACCGACCTGATGATCCGCGCGATCGCCGACCTGGGCTGTGACGATCCGGCTCGGGTCCAGGCCCGCGGTCGGGCCACGCGTCGCCTGACCTGAGCGCGACGACTGGCGCGGCGTCGGTAGGGTCGCAGTCAGTCCCACCACCCCAGCGAGGAGCGACGTTGAGCATCGACCGATCGGGCCACTACGCGGGTCCAAGCGGTCCGCACGGGATCCTGCGCTACGCCACCTCGCCCGGTTCCTCGTCCTTCGCCGAGTTCGTCTCCGCCGCCTCGCCCGAGCTGCTGCCCGGACGCCTCGGCGAATCGGCCGCCGTTGCGCACGGCACCACCATCGTTGCGGCCACCTACGCCGACGGCGCGGTCATGGCCGGCGACCGCCGGGCCACCGCCGGCAACCTCATCGCGCAGCGCGACATCGAGAAGGTCTTCGCCGCCGACGACTACTGCCTCGTCGGGATCGCCGGCGTCGCTGGGCTGGCCATCGAGATCGTGCGCCTCTACCAGGTCGAGCTGGAGCACTACGAGAAGATCGAAGGCACTCAGCTCACGCTGGACGGAAAGGCCAACCGGCTTGCCACGATGGTGCGTGGCAACCTCGCCGAAGCCATGCAGGGCCTGGCCGTCGTGCCCCTGCTGGCCGGCTTCGACCAGGACGCGCCGGATGCCGCCAGCGCCGGCCGGATCTTCAGCTTCGACGTGACCGGCGGTCGGTACCCGGAGCAGCACCACCACTCGGTGGGGTCCGGCTCGCTGTTCGCCCGCGGGGCGCTGAAGAAACTGTGGCGCCCGAACCTCGATCGCGCCGCGGTGATCAGCGTTGTCGTCGAGGCGTTGTACGACGCCGCCGACGACGACTCCGCCACCGGTGGCCCTGACCTCACCCGGGGCATCTTCCCGGTCGTGATGCTCGCGACGTCCGCGGGCGCGGAACGGGTCGCCGACGACGAACTCGACTCGGTCGTGCGGGCCATCCTCGCCGACCGCGAAGCCCGTCCGGGCGCCTAGACACATCGCAGCAGGCGGGGAGCCATCAGCATGAGCATGCCGTTCTACGCATCGGCCGAGCAGATCATGCGCGACCGTTCCGAGTTCGCGCGCAAGGGGATCTCCCGCGGTCGCAGCGTCGTCGTGCTCACCTACGCCGACGGTGTCCTGTTCGTCGCCGAGAACGCGAGCTCGGCGCTGCACAAGGTCAGCGAGATCTATGACCGCATCGGCTTCGCCGCGGTTGGCAAGTACAACGAGTTCGAGAACCTCCGCGTCGCCGGCATTCGGCTGGCCGACCTGCGGGGCTACTCCTACGACCGGCGCGACGTCACGGCGCGCGCCCTGGCCAACGCCTACGCGCAGACGCTCGGCTCGATCTTCACCGAGCAGCAGAAGCCCTATGAGGTCGAGATCTGCGTCGCCGAGGTCGGCCACAGCGCCGAGTTCGATCAGCTGTACCGCCTCACCTACGACGGCACCATCGTCGACGAGCCGGAGTTCATGGTGATGGGCGGGCAGGCCGAGGCGCTGACCACCGAGATGCGCAACGCCTTCGTGGGCGGGCAGTCGCTGGAGGACGCGCTCGGCGCCGCCGTACGTGCCCTCGGCACCGTGGGCGGCTCGAACGGCGCACCGCGCTCGCTGCCGGCCGGCCAGCTCGAGGTCGCCGTGCTCGACCGCAACCGCGGCAAGCGCAAGTTCCGCCGCTTCACCGGTACGGCGCTGACCGAACTGCTTCCGGCGCCGGCGCCGGACGAAGCCGAGCCCGCCGAGCCCGCGCCGGTCGACACACCGCCGCACGACGCCACCACCGACGGCGACGCCACCGCCGACGGCGACGCGAACGGCGGCCCCGATGCGAACGGCGGCCGCGATGCGAACGGCGACGGCGGCGACAACGTCACCTCCGAATAGCGGTCAGCCGAGGACGACCTCGCCGCCGACGACCTTCACCGCGACCTTCGGCAGCGGTGCGGGCGCCGGCCCGGCCAGGACCTGGCCCGACTTGGCGTCGAACTGCGATTGGTGGCAGGGGCAGTCGAGCTTGTCCCCGCTCGGCTTGACTGTGCATCCCATGTGCGTGCAGATCGCGCTGAAGCACGCTGCGCCCGTTTGCGACGTCCGCGACACGATGCCGGGTTTGTTCCCGGGCAGGTTCACCGACACGGCCTGACCGACCGGGATGTCGGCGAGGGTGACCAACGCCTTTGCCGTCGAGGTATCGGGTTGCCGGGTCGCAGTGCCGGACGCGGAGGTACTTGCCTGTGCGGATCCATCGGCCGGGGTGGCCGTGGTCGTCGCACTCTGCGACT
>JAOPVG010000583.1 GCA_025966255.1 Jatrophihabitans sp. | reverse complement strand
CGGCCTCGATCGCAACCCGCGCGATGACCGGGCCGACGTGCCCCGCGCCGAGCACGGCGATCCGCGGCAACCGCAACGACCTGACCGCGCTCATCCCGCACCGCCCCTGGCCGCGTCGGCAATCGAGTCCGGGTGGAGATGGTGCTGCAGTGACTGCACGATGTCGGCGAGCGCGTCGAACTGTTCGGGGGTCAGCGCGTCGGCGAAGTGCTTCTTGATGGCCCGCATGTGCGGCGCGGTCGCGCGCCGGAACGCGTCGGCGCCGTCGTCGGTGAGCGAGATTTCAGCGCCACGGCTGTCGGTGGCGCAGTCGTCACGGCGGATCAGAGCGCGTCGTTCCATCCGCCCAAGGTGATGGGACAGCCGGCTGCGCTCCCAGTCGATCGCTGCGGCCAGCTCCGACGACCGCATCCGTCGGCCGGCGGCTTCGCGCAGGGCGAGCAGCACCTGATAGTCGGCGGGGGAGAGGTTCGAGTCGCGCAGCAACTGCGCACCCAAGATTCGGCGAAGTTCGTCGGTCGTGTCGATCAGCCCGCGCCAGATCGCAAGGTCGCCCACCGTCATCCGCCGCCGCGTCACCGTCGCGCGCTCGTTGCTTGCCACGATCACACCTCCATCTCATTGATACGTCAATCATAACCGCATGTAATTGATACGTCAATCAGAGCGGGTGCGACGGGTGTTCCCGATCGCTATCGCGCCCGGCGACCCGAACCGCCCAGACCACCAACCCGATTCGCTGCGCCGCAGCCAGGCTCGCTCGGCTGAAGCGGTCCGGTGCGGCTCAGGCCGGGCAGCTACTCACGCCGGCGGCCGGTCTCGTCCCGCCCGTCATTACCGGGTCGGATCTCCCGTCTCCGTAGGTACTTAGGCCCTGCCCCGAAGGCTCGAGCGCAGGGAGGCTTCGGGTATGACGGCAGTCGAGCTAGAGAATGGCGGCGTCGACGCGATTCGCGCCGACGGCGGGCTCGTGCACAGCCGGACGTTCTCGGGCCGGGACGGCGACGGGATACGCGCGTTGCACGATCGCGCTTCCGATCGCTCGATCTACCTGCGGTTCTTCAGCGTCAGCCGAGCCACCGCAGAGAGCTACATCGCCACCTTGACCCGGCCCAGCGCGCGTGATCATCACGCTCTCGCGGCCTGCCTGCACGGCGAGATCGTCGGCGTCGCGTCCTTCCAGCGACTCGACGAGAACGACGCCGAGATCGCCCTCATCGTGTCCGACGAGTGCCAGCACGAGGGCATCGGCATGCTGTTGCTGGAGCATCTGGCGAGCGTCGGCAGGCACGTGGGCATCCAGCGGTTCATCGCCGACGTGCTTAGCGAGAACCGGGTCATGACTGCCGTGCTGCGCGACGTCGGTTTCGTCATGACCAGCGTCGCCGACCGGGAAACGACCCGGGTCGTGCTGACTCTCGACCCGGTCGAGCGGGTGGTGGCGGCCATCGCGGAACGCGATCGCTCCGCCGACGCGGCGAGCCTGACCCCGATGCTGGCGCCCCGATCGATCGCGATGGTGGGCGTCAGCGACCGCGAGGCATCGGTCGGTCACCAGGTGCTGAGCAATATTCTTGCGGCCGGGTATACGGGCAGCATTCACGTGGTCAACCCGCGCCACGCCGCAGTACTCGGGGTGCCGTGCGTGTCCTCACCGGCCGCGCTGCCGATCGCGCCGGACCTCGTGATCGTGTCGGTTCCCGCGCCCGCGGTGGCCGCCGTGGTGAAGGCCTGCGGAGAGCGCGGCGCCAAGGCTGTACTGCTGCTCAGCGCCGGCTTCGGCGAGGCCGGTGCGGTCGGTCAGGCCTTGCAAAACGAGGTGCTCGCGATCGTCCGCGAGTTCGGGATGCGGATGGTCGGCCCGAACTGTGTCGGGTTGGTGAACACCGAGCCCGCGGTGCGCTTGAATGCCACCTTCGCCGCGCTGCCGATGGAGCCTGGTGTGATGGGCATGATGGCGCAGTCCGGTGCCTTCGGGATCGCGTTCGTCTCAGCGGCGCAGCGCGCCGGGATGGGCGTATCGCAGTTCGTGTCCGTCGGGAACAAGGCCGACGTCAGTGGCAACGACCTCTTGCTGCGGTGGGAGCGCGACCCCGGTACCCGGGTGATCGGCATGTACCTCGAGTCCCTCGGCGATCCGCAGCGCTTTGCCCGCATCGCGCGGCGGGTGTCACGCAGCAAGCCGATCCTCGCCATCAAGTCCGGTCGCAGCCCGGCCGGGCAGCGGGCCGGCCAGTCGCACACCGCGGCGGCGGCGTCCTCGGAGGTGGCGGTCGAGGCGGCGTTTCGCAGCAGCGGCGTCCTGCGCATGGCCACGATGCAGGACATGCTCGACGCGGCGCGGGTCCTCAGTGAGCAAGCGCTGCCGTCTGGGCCGCGGGTCGCCGTCGTGGGCAATTCCGGTGGTCCGGGCATCCTGGCCGCCGACGCGGCCGCTGCCGCCGGTCTCGTGACGGTCGAGTTCGGGCCATCCACGCGGGACCGGTTGCGCGTGGCCGTCCCGGCGGCGGCCTCGATCCAGAATCCCGTCGATCTCGGCGCCGGGGCCACGCCGGACGAGGTCC
>JAOPVG010000579.1 GCA_025966255.1 Jatrophihabitans sp. | reverse complement strand
GCCGGGCCGGCGGACTCGATGAGGTTGATCGGCTCCACGTCCCGTTGCGGTTGCCGCTGCTGGGACTCGTGACCGTTCAGCGAGGCGGCACCGGCGGTGTCGCCGGTGGCCGCGGTGCCGCCGGGAGCCGAGTACGCGGCTGGGGCCTCGGCGACCGCTTCCAGGGCAGCGTCGTCGACGACCGGATCAGCGACGGTCGCGGCTTCAGTGGCAGCAGACTCGCCGGCCGGGATCTCCGCGGTCTTGGCCGCAGCAGCCTTGGCGGCCGCCGCAGTTGGCTTGGGCCGCGGTGTGCGCTTCCGTGGTGCCGCCTTGGCCGGCTCGTCCGCCGATGCTGCTGCGCTGCTCGATTCCGCCATGCCGGTGGCCTCTCCCTCGCCCGATGTGATGGTGCTGGCCAGGCAGGCCGCGAACTGCCCGATCAACTTGTTACCTACATCTACCATCACGCCGCGGCCGAATTGCGCTGGCTTCCCGGTTATGTCGAGATCAGTGTTGACGAGCACCTGGGTGGAACTGCCCTGCTCGGTGAGCACGGCCGTGACCTTGGCCGCTGCGGTGCCGTTGCCACGGGCATCCCGCCCGCGGGCATCGATGACCGCCTTGTGGGCTGCTTCGTCCTTCTCGATGAAGCTGGCCTTGCCCTTGTAGGTGAGCCCGATCGGGCCGAGCTTCACCTTGACCGTGCCGGTGAAGTCGTCACCGTCCACCGAGTCGATCGCCGCACCCGGCATGCACGGGCCGATGCGTTCGATGTCGAGCAGGATCCGCCACGCCTCGTCGATTCCGACCGGGACGGTGAAGGAGTGCTCGAGCTTCACGAATCTCTCCTAGCTTGATGCTGCAGAAAGGACGGCACGCTTGGTGAGAACCCGCGCCAGGTGCTCACGGTAGTCGGACTTGCCGGACAGGTCCGACGGCGCGTTCGTGCCGTCGGCCGCGTGCTCGGCGGCGGCGGACACCGCCTCATCACTCACGTCGGCACCGGCGAGCGCCTGTTCGACCGCCGAGGAGCGAAGAGGAGTGGAGCCCATGTTCGTCAGCCCGATCCGGGCCTCGGAGATCGAGCCGTTCTCCCGCTTGACCAGGGCGGCGACGGCCACGATCGACCAGGCCTGGGCGACGCGGTTGAACTTCTCGTAGTGCGACGACCAGCCCGCCCCGAGCTTCGGCACGCGGATCGCGGTCAGCACCTCGTCCGGACTCAACGCCGTGGTGAGGTAGTCGAGGAAGAACTCGCTGGCCGGGATGCGCCGCTCGCCATTCGCGCCGTTGGCCACGAACTCGCAGCCGAGGGCGAGCGCCACGGCACCGAGGTCGCCGGCCGGGTCGGCGTGGGCGAGCGCGCCGCCGAACGTGCCGCGGTGGCGGACCTGCGGATCGGCGACCGTCTCGGTGGCTTGCGCAATGAGCGGCGCATGCTCGACGACGAGGGCGTCGTGCATGACGTCGTGGTGCGTGGTCATCGATCCGATAAGGATGGCGTCGCCGTCCTCACGCACGCCGCGCATGTCGTCGACGCGGCTGACGTCGATGATGGTCGACGGGTAGGCCAGGCGCAGTCGCAGGATGGGGATGAGCGACTGGCCGCCGCCGAGAATCTTGCCGTCCTCGCCGGCTTCGGCGATCGCGGCGACCGCCTCGGCGATGCTGCTGGGCCGCGTGTACTCGAACTCGGCGGGAATCATGCGGTCTCTCCTGTCCCGTCGGAGGTGCTCGTACTTGCTCCGCCATAGGCGGTGGTGCCGGCTTCGGCGCGACCGGATTGGGTGGCGCCGTTGATCGCGCGCCACACCCGTTCGGGTGTCGCCGGCATCCGGATGTCGTTCACGCCGAACGATCGCAACGCGTCCACGACCGCGTTCATCACCGCGGGGGTCGAGGCGATCGTGCCCGCCTCGCCGACTCCCTTGACGCCCAACGGGTTGGTTGTCGACGCCGTCTCGGTGCGTTCGGTCGTGAACGACGGCAGGTCGGCTGCCGACGGCACCGTGTAGTCGACGAGCGTGCCGGTCGTCAGGTTGCCGTCGTCGTCGTACACGGCTTCCTCGAACAGCGCCTGGGCGATCCCCTGAGCGAGCCCGCCGTGCACCTGGCCCTCGATGATCAGCGGGTTGATCGGCGTGCCGATGTCGTCGACGCAGACGTACTTGCGGATCTTGATCGCGCCGGTCTCGGTGTCGACGTCGACCGCGCACAGGTGGGTGCCGTGCGGGAAGGAGAAGTTCTCCGGGTCGTAGGTCGCGTCCGCATCCAGGGTGGGCTCGACGCCGTCTGGCAGGTTGTGCCCCAGGAACGTCGCAAACGCGATCTCGCCCATCGACACCGCCGAGCCGGGGGAGCCCTTCACCGAGAAGCTGCCGGCCTCGAACTCGAGGTCGTCCTCGCTGGCTTCCAGCAGGTGCGCGGCAATCGTCTTCGCCTTGGCGACCACCTTCTCGGCCGCCTTCACGATCGCAATGCCACCGACGGCCAGCGAGCGCGAGCCGTAGGTGTCGAGGCCCTTGGGCGAGGACTGCGTATCGCCGTGGATGATTTCGATGTCCTCGAAGGGAACGCCGAGCTTGTCCGAGACGATCTGCGAGAACGCCGTCTCGTGACCCTGGCCGTGCGGGCTCGACCCGGTGACCACCTCGACCTTGCCCGTCGCCAGCATCCGCACCGACGCGTTCTCCCAGCCGCCGGCGCCGAAGGCGAGCGAACCGAGGATGCGCGACGGCGCGAGCCCGCACATCTCGGTGAACGTCGAGATGCCGAGGCCCAGCTGTACCGGATCCTTGGACGATCGGCGGGTGTCCTGTTCGCGGCGGAGGTCGTCCCAACCGATCAACTCCAGCGCTCGCGCCGTCGCCGCCTCGTAGTTGCCGCTGTCGTAAGTGAGGCCGGCCACCGTGGTGAACGGGAACTCCTCGTGCGTGATCCAGTTCTTGCGGCGCAGCTCCATCGGGTCCAGCCCCAGCTCGGCCGCGAGCTCGTCCATGATCCGTTCGATGGCATAGGTCGCCTCGGGCCGCCCGGCGCCGCGGTACGCATCGGTGGGCGCCTTCGTCGTGAACACGCCCTCGCTGACGAACCGGTAGGCCTGGAACTTGTAGATCGAGTTGTACATGAACGCGCCGAGGACGGGCACGCTCGGCCCGAACAGACGAAGGTAGGCACCCATGTCGGCGAACAGGTGGACGTCGAGGCCGGTGACCGTGCCGTCGCGTTTGGCGGTGATCGTGATGTCCTGGATCTGATCACGGCCGTGGTGCGCGGCCATCAGCGACTCCGACCGCGACTCGGTGTACTTCGCCGGCTTGTTCAGCCGGCGCGCGACGAGCGTCGTGATGACCTCCTCGGGCGTCACCGGGATCTTGCCGCCGAAACCGCCGCCGACGTCCGGTGCGATCACCCGTACCTTCTGCTCGGGAATGCCGAGGGTGGCGGCAAGCAGCGTGCGCAGAATGTGGGGGATCTGGGTGGCCGACCACATCGTGACGCCGTCACCGACGGGCTGGACGACGGTCGACCGCGGTTCCATGAATGCCGGGATCAACCGCTGCTGGATGAAGCGACGCTTGACCGTCACCTCGGCCGAGCCGAGCGCGTCGTCGATCGACGCGCCGCTGCCGGCCGCCCCCGACTCGAACTCCCAGGTGTAGGACCTGTTCGACGTGGTGTTCGGGTGGACGAGCGGTGCGCCGTCGGCGAGCGCCTGCTCCATGTCGAGCACGACCGGTAGCGGCTCGTACTCGACGTCGATGCCCTCGAGGGCGTCCTGGGCCGCCGCCTTCGTGCGGGCGGCGATGACCGCGACGGCCTCACCGACGTGGTTGACCTGACCGATCGCGAGGCTCGGCGCGCCCGGGTTGACCAGTCCCTCCGGCGCCCAAGCGCACGGCAGGTCTCCCTGGGTCTCGGCGAAGTCC
>JAOPVG010000576.1 GCA_025966255.1 Jatrophihabitans sp. | reverse complement strand
GCCATGCCCGCAGCCGGGGCGGCGGTGCTGCCGCTCGCCGGAGCCGTCGTGTACTCGCGGGTCCACACCGGGGTGCACTATCCGAGCGACGCTGTTGTCGGGGCGGGTCTCGGAGCCGCGGCCGGTTTGGTGGCGGGCCGGGTGGCGACCACCGTCCGCGGGTCGTCGGTGCAATACCCCGACGCCCCGAGCCTCGACGTCGAGGTGCCGCGGCACGCGGTCCTGCTCACCAGTCCGAACTCGGGTTCGGCTGACGGCCTCGACGCGGCTCGGGAGGCGCTCGAGGAGGCGGGCTTCACGATCGACGAGGAGATCGCGGTCGAGGATCTGGAGCGGGTGTCCGAACTCGTTCGCGACGCCGGCGACCGGGCGCCGCTGGTGATCGCCGCGGGCGGCGACGGATCCGTCGGTGCGGCGGCGAATGCCGTGGCCGGCACCTCAGCCATCCTCGCCATGATCCCGCTTGGCACCTCCAACGACGTCGCACGATCGCTGGGCGTGCCGCCGCATCCGGTTGAGGCGGCGCGGGCTCTCGCCGACGGACGGGTGGCGGCCATCGACGCCGGTCGGCTGGAGATCCAGGGCGCCGCGCCCTCGGTGTTCCTCAATGCGGCGACCATCGGCCTCAACGTGGCGTTCGCCCAGCTGGCCACGACGAGCACGATGCGCGATCGCTTCGGCGGGCTCACCTACCCGGTCGCCGCCGCCCGAGCGTTGCGTCGGTATGTGCCGTTCGAGTGCACGATCGAGCACGACGGACAGCGCGAGACGCTCGAGCTCGTGCACATGTCGGTGAGCAACGCCCCGGTGTTCGGCGGAGTGCTCGGCATGCGGGTGCCCGGTGCGAGCCTGACCGACGGACTGCTGGACGTGATCGCGATCGAGCGTCTGTCACTGCCCCAGCTCGGCCTGGCCCTGGCCGACACGGTCATCGGCCGGCACAACCCGGTGCACGGGGTGCACGCGATGCGCCGGGCGTCGCTGACCGTGACGGGCGGCCCCGGGAACGAGATCGCCCTCGACGGCGAGGTCGTGGGCGAGCTGCCGGCCACCTTCACCGCGCTGCCGGGAGCGATCCGGGTGCTGCTGCCGCGGGCCGGCGACTGAGTCGGCCCGCGGCAGCGTCAGCCGTCAGCGGCTGGCGGCCCGCTTGTACTGCCGCACGGCCAGCGGCACGAACACGATCAGGATGCCGACGATCCACAACAGGGTGTAGATGATCGGGTGGTGCAGTGACCACGGGCTGTTCGGCAATGGCGTCGTACCGGTATTGCCGAACAGTTGTCGGGACGCCTGAGCCAGGCTGGACACCGGGTTCCAGTTCGCGATCGCCTTGAGCACGGTCGGGAAACCCTGCGTCGGGACGAAGGTGTTCGCGATGAACGTCAACGGGAAGATGATCATGAACGAGGCGTTGTTGACGACCTCCGGGCTGGGCACGATCAGCCCGACGACCGCCATGATCCACGAGATCGCGTAGGCGAAGGCGAGCAGCAGCAGGAAGCCCACGATCGCCTCACCGACCGAGGACCGGATCCGCCACCCGACCAGGAGCCCGGTGCCCGACATGATGACGACGACGAGGACGTTGTTGAGCACGTCGCTGGTCGTCCGCCCGACGAGCACGGCCGAGCGCGACATCGGCAGGGATCGGAAGCGATCGATGATCCCCTTCTGGATGTCGTCGGCCAATCCGGCACCGGTGAGCGTGGAGCCGAAGATCACCGTCTGCACGAAGATGCCGGGGATCAGGAACTCGCGATAGCCGATGCCCGGTGGGTGGATCGCGCTGCCGAACACGTACGCGAACAGCAGGATGAACATGATGGGCGACATCGTCGAGAAGACCAGCAGGTCAGGCACCCGCTTGATCTTGATCAAGTTGCGCTTGGCGACCACGGCGCCGTCGGTGAAGACCTTGAACCGACTGGGCGTCAGCGGCCCGGGCGCCGGCATGCTCTTGGTGAGGGTGGTCATCGGGTTGCCTCCGCGAGTGGTACGTCGGTGTCGGCCGCGGCGTCAGCTTCGATCTCGGCGGCATGGCCGGTCAGGGTCAGGAACACGTCGTCGAGGGTCGGCCGCCGCAGCGCGACGTCGTGCAGGGTCACCCCGGCGGCGTCCAGGCGGCGCAGCGCCTCGATGAGCACGCCGGCGCCGCCGGTGACCGGCGCGGTGACCCGGCGGGTGTGGTCATCGATACCGACGGCGCCCTCGGCGAGTTGCGCCAGGATGTCGCGGGACGTCGGCAGGTCCTCGGCCGAGGCAACGACGAGCTCGATGCGCTCGCCACCTACCTGGGCCTTCAGCTCGTCGGCCGTTCCCTCGGCGATCGACTTGCCGTGGTCGATGACGACGATGCGGTCGGCCAGGCGGTCGGCTTCCTCCAGGTACTGCGTGGTCAGCAACAGCGTCGTGCCGGATTTCACCAAGTCGTTGATGACCTCCCACATGTCCGTGCGGCTGCGGGGGTCGAGACCGGTGGTCGGCTCGTCCAGAAAGAGCACGGGCGGCCGCGCGACCAGCGATCCGGCGAGGTCGAGCCGCCGCCGCATGCCGCCGGAGTAGGTCTTGACCGGCCGGTCGCCGGCGTCGGACAGGTCGAAGCTTTCCAGCAGCTCCCGCGCCCGATCCCGCGACGGGCGCCGACCCAGGCCGTAGAGCCGCCCGATCATGTCGAGGTTCTCGAAACCGGTGAGGTATTCGTCGACGGCGGCGTACTGGCCCGAGAGCCCGATCCGGGCCCGGACCTCGGCCGGCCGCTTGCGCACATCGATGCCGGCCACCTCGGCGCTGCCGCTGTCGGGCTCCAGCAGGGTCGTCAGGATGCGCACCGCCGTGGTCTTGCCCGCGCCGTTCGGGCCGAGCAGCCCGAGGACCGTGCCCTCGGGGACGGCGAGATCGAGCCCGTCGAGCGCGTGGACGTCGCCGTAAGTCTTGACGAGACCTGCCGCGCGGATGACGTCAGCCACCAGAACTCCTCAGTCGATTCGTTGTCATTACCGATGTCATGCGTGATGTCATCACGACATCACACATGCTGTCAAGGCGCAATCGCCGCTGGGAGGCCCAGCCTAGGACGGGGTACCGACAGGCTTCGACGGAGTTTTCCGACGGCGAACGGATCAGACGAGTTCGATGGCGTCCTTGATCGACTCCAGCACCCGCCCCGGGCGCCACGGGAAGCGCTCGATGTCGGCGCGGCGGGTGGATCCGCTCAGCACGAGGATCGTGTCCAGTCCGGCCTCGATGCCGGCGACGACGTCGGTGTCCATCCGGTCGCCGACCATCACCGTGTTCTCCGAGTGCGCCTCGATCTTGTTCAGCGCGCTGCGCAACATCATCGGGTTCGGCTTGCCGACGAAGTAGGGATCGCGGCCCGTCGCCTTCGTGATGAGCGCGGCCACCGATCCGGTTGCGGGCAACGGTCCGTCAACCGACGGTCCGGTCACGTCGGGATTCGTGGCGATGAACCGCGCCCCGCCATCGATCAGCCGGATCGCGCGGGTGATGGCCTCGAAGGAGTAGGTACGCGTCTCCCCGAGCACCACGAAATCCGGATCGCGGTCGGTGAGCGTGTAGCCCTCCGCATGCAGCGCAGTAGTCAGCCCCGCCTCGCCGATCACGTAGGCCGAGCCGTGCGGCAACTGGTCGGCCAGGAACCGGGCCGTCGCCAGGGCCGACGTCCAGATCGCGGACTCCGGCACGTGCAGCCCCGACCGCACCAGCCGGGCCGACAGGTCGCGCGGAGTGAAGATCGAGTTGTTGGTGAGGACGAGGAAGCGCCTCTCGCGCTCGACGAGCCGGGCGAGGAATTCAGTCGCCCCGGGCAGGGCGGCCTCCTCACGCACGAGAACGCCGTCCATATCGGTGAGCCAGCTCTCGGTCGGCGCGCGCATGCCGCCAGTCTGTCAGGCGGTGACGCGCCGTGCCCAAGGCGCTTTCGGAGCGCCCCCCGGCCCTCAGTCCCGGCGCACGCGCAGCAGCAACAGCGAGCGGCCGGTCATCGGCAGGTCGGTGCCGCCCGGGATCTCCGGTGCGGGGGCAGCGGGCTCGCCGCCCACACACGTCGTGTCGATCACCGGTTCGTAGCGACTCGCCCACGGCTCGCCCGGCAGCGTGAATATGCCGTCGGAGTCCCCGGAGTGCAGCAGGAGCAGGAACGAGTCGTCGACGATCGGTTCGCCGCGCCGGCTGCGGTGCCGCAGCCGGCGGCCGTCCAGGTACATGCCGATGGAGCGCAGGCCGGTGTCGAACCAGTCGCTCTCGGCGAGTTCGCGGCCGGCCGGGTGGAACCAGGCGAGGTCTTTGGTGGCCCGGGACCCGTCGCCGGTGATTACCTCCCGTCCTTCGAAGAACGCGCTCTGCCGCAGCACCGGATGCCGTCGCCGCAGATCGAGCAGGCGCCGGACGAGCGCGAGCATGTCGGCCGACTCGGGGCCGCCCGCCCAGTCGATCCACGACACCGCGTTGTCCTGCACATACGCGTTGTTGTTGCCGCCCTGCGTCCGCCACATCTCATCGCCGGCGACGAGCATGGGTGCGCCGGTCGAGAGCAGCAGCGTGGAGAGCAGATTGCGGGCCTGACGCCGACGCAGCGTCTCGACCTCAGGTGGAGCGGGCGAACCCTCGACCCCGCCGTTGTACGAGCGGTTGTCGTCGGTGCCGTCCCGATTGCCCTCGCCGTTCGCAACGTTGTGCTTGGTCTCGTAGGAGACGAGGTCACGCATCGTGAAGCCGTCGTGCGCGGTGACGAAGTTTATCGACGCGATGGGCAGGCGGCCGTCGTCGCCGTAGAGGTCGGACGAGCCGGACAGCCGGAAGGCCAGGTCGCGGACCCCGTCGGCGCCGTGCGCCCAGAACGAGCGGACGGTGTCGCGGTACTTGCCGTTCCACTCCGTCCACAACGGCGGGAACTCGCCGACCTGATAGCCGCCGTCGCCGACGTCCCACGGCTCGGCGATGAGCTTCACCTGCGAGATGATCGGGTCCTGGTGGATCGTGTCGAAGAACGACGACAGCTTGTCGACATCGTGCAGGGATCGGGCCAGCGCCGACGCGAGGTCGAAGCGGAAGCCGTCGACGTGCATCTCGGTGATCCAGTACCGCAGCGAGTCGGTGATCAACTGCAGCGGAAACGGCCGGCGCGGATCGAAGGTGTTGCCGCAGCCGGTGTAGTCGACATAGCGCGACGGATCGTCCTCGGCGAGCCGGTAGTACGAGCCGTTGTCGATGCCGCGGAAGGACAGCATCGGCCCTTCCGGACCGCCTTCAGCGGTGTGGTTGTAGACGACGTCGAGGATCACCTCGATACCGGCCTGGTGCAGGGTGCGCACCATCGCCTTGAACTCGCGCACCTGGTCACCCTTGCGGGCGGCGTACGCGGCGTGCGGCGCGAAGAACCCGACCGAGTTGTAGCCCCAGTAGTTGCGCGCGCCGCGGCGCTGCAGGTGCGGTTCTGAGACGAAGTGGTGGATCGGCATGAGCTCGACGGCGGTGACGCCGAGCGAGCGCAGGTGCTCGATCACCGCGGGATGCGCGAGCCCCGAATACGTGCCGCGGAGTTCTTCCGGGACGAGCGGATGCTGCTCGGTGAAGCCGCGCACGTGCAGTTCGTAGATGACCGTGTCGTCCCACCCGATGTTCGGACGGTGGTGGTCGCCCCACGGAAACGCGTCGTGCACGATCACCGCTCGCGGCACGCACGGAGCGGAGTCGGCGCCGCTGCCCGGATACACGGACGGGTCGTCGACGAAGTCGCCCTCGATCGTGCGCGCGTACGGATCGAGGAGCAGCTTGTGGCCGTTGTGGAAGTGCCCCTTGGCCGGATCGAACGGACCCTCGACGCGGAAGCCGTACCGCTGGCCTGGTCCGACGCCGGGGATGTAGCCGTGCCACACGTGGTACGTGGTGTCGTCGAGGGGGATGCGGGCCTCGATGCCGTTCTCGTCGAACAGGCACACGGTGACTGCGGTCGCGGTCGTCGACCACAGCGCGAAGTTCGTGCCTTCGCCGTCCCAGTGGGCGCCGAGCGGGAACGGGGAGCCGGGCCAGGCGCGATCCATGCGCGCGGCGAGCGCAGCGGTCAGTTGCTCGGGCAGCACTCGCCGGACTGTAGTGGAACCGTGCGGATCGGGTCGCTCCGCCCGCGACTCCCAGGCATCTCATGGGAAGTGCTCAGCGCACGTCTCACCGGGGGTAGTTTGCTCTGTGCCATGAGAACGAGATACGCCTCCGGGGCGATCGCCGCTGCTGCCGTCACTGCCGTCGCCGTCGTCGGTGGCATCGCGGTCGTGAACCGGCAGCCCGTGACGATCGCCGGTTCCGGTTCGACCGCACTGCTCGTGCCCATTGCGCCTGGTGGCAGCGGCTCGTCCGGGAACGGCTCGTCCGGGAACGGCTCGTCCGGGAACGGACCGGGGACGCCGCCCGACGGATCCCGCCGCATGTCGACCGATGCCACTGCGGCGTCGGCCGCTCAGCAGGTCGGCATCGTCACCGTCGTGTCGGTGCTGAAGTACCAGAACGCGGAGGGCGCCGGCACGGGCATGATCCTCACCTCCAACGGTGAGGTGCTCACCAACAACCACGTGGTCAACGGAGCCACGAGCATCACGGTCACCGTGGAGTCGACCGGCAAGTCCTACCGCGCCGACGTCGTCGGCACCGCGCCGACGAGCGATGTTGCCGTGCTCCAACTGCGCAACGCATCCGGGCTCCAGACCGCGAAGCTCGCCGGCTCGTCCTCGCCCGTCTCGGTCGGCGACGGCGTGACCGGCGTGGGTAACGCCGGCGGCACCGGCACGCTGACCGCCGTCAGCGGGAAGGTGACCGCGCTCAACCAGTCGATCACCGCCTCGGACGGGACGGGCGGCGAGTCGGAGCACCTCACCGGCCTCATCGAGGTCAATGCCGCGATCATCGCCGGTGACTCCGGCGGTCCGCTCTACAACGCGGCCGGCCAGGTCATCGGGATGGACACCGCCGCCTCGACGCGGCCGGCGGCCACGCCGACTGCGTACGCCATCCCGATCCAGAGCGCTGTCGGGATCTCGACCAAGATCGAGAGCGGTGTGGAGACCGCGGCGATCCACATCGGCTACCCCGGCTTCCTCGGCATCGGCACACAGGATTCGGCGGCCGGTGCCGGCGTCACTGGCGTCTTGGCCGGCGGGCCGGCGGCGAAGGCCGGCATCACAACCGGCTCCACGATCACCGCGATCGACGGCAAGTCGGTGTCCTCCGCGAAGGCGCTGCGCGCGGTGCTGACCGCCAAGAATCCCGGCTCGAGTGTGAACGTGACCTGGACGGGTCGCGACGGCGCGTCGCACACCGCGTCGGTCACGTTGGCCACGGGGCCGGCGGACTGATCATCCGTCACTCTGCTGGTCGAACGAATAGCAGCACCGGGGTCGTGCGGGTGGCACCGCAACCACTCGACCCCGGTGCGCTTTGATGGTCCGGTGGCAGAGCTCAATCCGGATGCGGTCCTCCAGTTCGTCGACGTCACCGTCCGCCGGGGCACCAAGATCCTGCTCGACCGCATCAACTGGACGGTGGAGGAGGACGAGCGCTGGGCGGTACTGGGCCCGAACGGCGCCGGTAAGACCACCCTGCTGCAGATCGCATCGGCCGCCATGCACCCGTCGTCGGGTGAAGCGTACGTGTTCGGGGAACGGCTCGGCCGGGTCGACGTCTTCGAACTGCGGCCGCGCATCGGCGTCGCGAGTGCCGCCCTGGCCGAGCGGATTCCCGGCGGCGAGATCGTCACTGACGTCGTCGTCAGCGCCGGCTACTCGGTGCTCGGCCGCTGGCGCGAGGCGTACGGACGTCTCGACGTGCGGCGCGCGACCCGGTTGCTGGAGCTGGCCGGTGTCGGCGATCTCGGGCAACGGACCTACGGCACGTTGAGCCAAGGGGAGCGGCAGCGCGTCCAGATCGCGCGGGCGCTGATGACCGACCCCGAGCTCCTGCTGCTCGACGAGCCCGCCGCCGGCATGGATCTCGGTGGCCGCGAAGACCTGCTGCGTCGACTGACCCGCTTCGCCGACGATCCCGATGCGCCGGCGTCGGTGCTCGTCACGCACCACGTCGAGGAACTTCCGCCCGGCATCACCCACGTGCTGCTGCTGCGCGAAGGCCAGGTGGTGGCGTCCGGTCTCACCCGCGACGTGCTGAAGGCCGGCCCGCTGTCGGAGACGTTCGGCCTGGACCTCGAGGTCCACCGGAATCGCGGCCGCTGGTCGGCGCGCGCCCGCTGATCACCGGCCGGAGTGGTCGACGAGTTCCCGCACCCCCTCACGTCAGGACCTCGATCGGCTTGCCCCGTAGGCTCCGGTGGTCGTGTCACGAACGGAAAGGGCTGCGATGACGGAGCTGGTGCGCGTCGAGATCGGCGACGGATCCGACGGGTCGCCCGCGGGCGTCGCGACGATCCGCCTGGACCGTCCGCCGATGAACGCGATCAACACGGAGCTGCAGGAGCAGCTGCGGGCTGCGGCCGATCGGGTGGCGGCCGACCCCGCCGTGCGGGCCGTGGTGATCTGTGGCGGGGAGAAGGTGTTTGCGGCCGGAGCCGACGTCAAGGAGTTCGCGGCGCAGGATCACGCGTACATGTTTCGTGACGCGCAGCGCCTCTCGTCGTCCTTCGACGCGTTGGCCCACATTCCCAAGCCCGTCATCGCCGCTGTCACCGGTTATGCGCTCGGGGGCGGCTGCGAACTGGCGCTCACGGCCGACTTCCGGGTGAGCGCGGACAACGCGAAGTGGGGGCAGCCGGAGATCCTGCTCGGCATCATTCCCGGCGCCGGCGGCACGCAGCGCCTGGCGCGGCTCATCGGCCCGGCCAAGGCGAAGGACCTGATCTACACCGGCCGGTTCGTGGAAGCAGACGAGGCGTTGGAGATCGGGCTCGTCGACGCCGTCGTCCCGAAGGAGGACGTCTACTCGACCGCCCTCGCCATGGCCGCGAAGTTCGCCAAGGGTCCGGCGCTCGCGCTCGCCGCGGCGAAGGCCGCGATCGACGGCGGCCTGGACGGCGACCTCGCCTCCGGCCTGCGCCTGGAGACCTACTTGTTCGCCTCGCTGTTCGCCACCGACGACCGCACGATCGGGATGGCGTCGTTCATCGAGAACGGTCCCGGCAAGGCGGTCTTCAACTGATGACCGCGCTGCCGAATCCGCACGCGACGGCCGAAGAGGTCGAGGCCGCCTGGACGGACCCCAAGCTGGCCAACATCCTCTATCACGACTGGGAGGCGGGCACCTATGACGAGAAGTGGTCGATCTCCTTCGACGAGCGCTGCATCGACTATGCGCGCGAGCGGTTCGCCCACGTCGCCGGCACCGACGGCTGGCCTTACGCCACCTCGCTCGAACTCGGCTGCGGCACCGGCTTCTTCACGCTCAACCTCAAGCTCGCCGGCGTCATCGAGCAGGGCCACGTCACCGACCTGAGCCCGGGCATGGTGGAAGTGGCGCAGCGCAACGCCCGCTCGCTCGGCTTCGAGGTCGAGGGCCGGGTCGCGGATGCCGAGCGGCTGCCGTACGACGACGCGACGTTCGACATCGTCATCGGGCACGCGGTGCTGCACCACATCCCCGACCTGCACCTCGCCTTCAGCGAGATCCTGCGCGTGCTCAAGCCCGGTGGTCGCTTCGTATTCGCCGGCGAGCCGACGCGCCACGGCGACTATGTCGCCCGCAAGCTCTCCCGATTCACCTGGTGGGCGGCCACCAACCTGACCCGGTTGCCGCAGCTTGCCGCCTGGCGGAGGCCGCAGGCCGAGCTCGACAAGTCCTCGCGGGCCGCCGCGCTGGAAGCGGTCGTCGACATCCACACGTTCGTGCCGGACGAGCTCGAGACCATGGCGCGCGGAGCGGGCGCGACCGACGTGCAGGTGGCCACCTCGGAACTGCTCGCGTCGTGGTTCGGGTGGCCGGTGCGCACGTTCGAGTGCGCGGTGCCGAAGGACAAGCTCGGCCTTCGGTGGGCCAACTTTGCGCTCAAGGGCTGGCAACGGCTCTCGGCGATCGACGCGCGCCTCGAGCGTGCCGTGCCGCGCGGGTTGTTCTACAACGCCGAGATCACCGGCCTGAAGCACTGACCGTGGCACCGCTCGTCCTCTTCGATCTCGACGGCACGCTGTCGGACTCCGCGCCCGGCATCCTCGCCGCGCTCCGGCACGCCTTCGCGGTGAACGGCCTGCCGCCGCTCGACCCGGTCACCGAGCAGGCGCTGCTCGGACCGCCGTTCTACGAGTCGCTGCCCCCGCTGGTCGGCGAGGCCAAGCTGTGGGACGTGATCGGGGCGTACCGCGAGCACTACGTGGATGGCGGCGGCATGTACCGGGCGACCGCGTACGACGGCGTCCGCGAGGTTCTCGCGGCGGCGCGCACGGCCGGCCTGCGGATGGCCGTCGCCACGAGCAAGCCCGAGCACTACGCCGTTCCGATCGTCGAGCATCTCGGCTTCGCCGAGTTCTTCGAGACGGTCGGCGGCGACGAGACCGACGGGTCGCTACCCACGAAGGCCCTCGTGATCGAGAAGGTGCTCAGCCGCCTCGGCGACGTCGACCCGGCCGGGACGGTGATGATCGGCGACCGCGAGCACGACGTGTACGGCGCCCGCGAGCACGGAATCAGCTGTGTGGGCGCCGGCTGGGGCTACGGGCTGCCCGGCGAGCTGTCCGCGGCGGGTGCCTCGCCGATCTGTGCGACGCCGCGCGACCTGTTGCCGGTACTCGGTCTGACGCGGGGGGAGTCCGGTGCTGCAACGGCCTGACCCCGACGCGATGCGCAGCGCGCGCTTCGTGACGCTGGCCTCCCTGCGCTGGATCGTTCGGCACCGCGCGTACACGCCCTGGTACCTCGTGCGGTACTGGCGCTTCCTGCGCTTCAAGTTGGCCAATCCGCACGTCGTCACCCGCGGCTTCGTGTTCCTGGATCGCGGGGTCGAGCTGTACGCCCGGCCCGGCTATGCGCGGCTCGTCCTCGGCCGGTGGGTGCACCTCGGAGTCAACACCGCGCTGCGCTGTCACGAGGGCACGCTGACCCTCGGCGACAAGGGCGTGCTGGGCCGTGACGTGTCGATCAACTGCTACCTGGACGTTGATATCGGCGCCGCGGCGCTCATCGCCGACAGCGTCTACATCTCCGACTTCGACCACAAGTTCGGCGACCTCACGACGCCGATCAAGGACCAGGGGATCTCGAAGGCCCGGGTCCGCATCGAGCCCGACGTCTGGATCGGCACGAAGGTCACCGTGTCGAGCGGCGTGATCATCGGCGAGGGATCGGTCGTCGGCGCGAATGCCGTGGTCACCCGCGACCTGCCGGCGTACTGCGTGGCCGTCGGCGTCCCCGCCCGCGTCGTCAAGGACCGCCGGACGCTGTCGTGACCGACGTCGACCGCACACCGGGCTGGCGGCGGCGCTGCCCGGCCCGGGCGTAGACGGCCTCGGTCTGCGCGGCCACCGCCCCCCACGTGTAGCTGCGCCGGACGATCCGCGCCGCCCGGGCGGCCGCCTGTTGGGCCGTAGCCGGGTCGGCGAGCAGCTTGCCGATCACCGTGGTGAGGGCGTCCGCGTCGCCGGCCGGGAACGAGGCGGCCGCGATCCCGGCGGCGGCGAGGTCGCGCAGGCCGCCCGTCTCGGCCACGACCAGCGGGGCTCCCGAGGCGGCGGCCTCGAGAGCGACGATCCCGAACGGCTCGTAGAAGGACGGGACGACGACGGCGTCGGCCGCGCCCAGCAGGGCGGCCAGCCGGGTCTCGGGCACGAAGCCGAGCCAATCGATCGTACGGGCGATCCGTAGCTTGCGCGCGAGCGCGTGCAGCGCTGCCTCATGCGTGCCGGTGCCGGCGATCGCGAGCCGCAGGTCGGGATGTGCTTGGCGCAATGGGCGGATCGTGTCGAGCAGGGTCTGCACGCCCTTCTCGTGGACGAGGCGGCCGGCGTAGACGAGCAGGGGCCCGCCCCCCGGATGCTGCCCTCGCGCGGCGGCCCGCGCCTTGGCCGGGGCCCGCCACCGAGGCGCGTCGATCCCGTTGGGCACCACGGCGACCCGGTCCGGCGGCAGCTCGAACAGCTGCGTCGCCTCGCTGCGCATCGTCATGGAGCAGGTGATCACCTCGTCGGCCCGCTGCGCCAGCCAACGCTCGACCGAGTGGATCGCGAGATTCAGCGGCCGGGGCAGCCAGCCCT
>JAOPVG010000574.1 GCA_025966255.1 Jatrophihabitans sp. | reverse complement strand
CGAGCGGGGACGAGCCGGCGCCGGCCAGCGCGCCGGAGCGGGCAGAGGCGACGCTCGTCAGCACGGCCAGGCCCAGCGCGCCCCCCATCATGAACGAGGTGTTGACGACGCCCGAAGCGACGCCCGCTTGGCTTGGCTTCACGTCGCTCATCGCCGCCAGCAGCACCGGGTTGAACGCCAGGCCCGCGCCGAGGCCGAGCAGGATCATGGCCGGCAGCACGTCCACCAGGAAGTTGCCGTGGACCGGCGCCCGGGCGAAGAGCACGAGCCCGACCGCAGCGATGGTCAGGCCGACCGAGAGCGGCACCCGAATGCCGAAGCGCATCACCAACCGGGCCGACAGACCCACCGAGAGCACACCCATCACCACGTTCGCGGGCAGGAATGCCAGGCCGACCTGCATCGGGCGGTAACCCAGCACGAGTTGCAGGTACAGCGCGGACAGGAAGAACCATGCGAACATCGCCGCCGCCCACAGCACGCCGACGACGTTCGAGATGGCCACGTTGCGCACCCGGACGAGCGGCAGCGGAACCAGCGGCGAGTCGACCCGCGACTCGATCACCAGGAACAGCACAAGCAGGGCCACGGCTCCGGCCAGCTGCCCGATCGTGCGGCCGGACGTCCAGCCCACGTCGTTCCCGTTGACGATCGTATAGACGGCCAGCATCAGGGCGGCGGTAACGGTGACCGCGCCGGCCACGTCGAGTCGGCTCTCGCCCGGGAGCGGGTCGCCGGCCGGCACCAGCGCGCGGCCCAGCCCGACGACGGCGATCCCGATCGGGACGTTGACGAGGAAGATCCAGTGCCAGTCGAGAGCGTCGGTCAGGACGCCGCCCAGGAGCACGCCGAGGCTGCCGCCGCCTGACGCGACGAAGCCGATAACGCCCATCGCCTTGGCCCGCTCAGCGGGCTCGGTGAACATGACCATGATCAGCGACAGCGCGACCGCCGACACCACGGCGCCGCCCAGACCCTGCACCGCCCGGGCGGCGATGAGCAGGCCCTGCGAGGGCGCCAGGCCGCAGCCGAGGGAGGCCACGGTGAAGGCCGAGATGCCGTAGAGGAAGAGGCGGCGGTGGCCGAACAGGTCGCCGAGGCGGCCGCCGAGAAGCAGGAAGCCGCCGAACGTCAGCAGATACGCGTTCACCACCCACGCCAGCGAGGTCTCGGTGAAGCCGAGGTCGGTTCGGATGGACGGCAGCGCCACATTCACGATCGTCGTGTCCAGCACGATCATGAGGTTGCCGAGGCAGAGCACGAAAAGGGCCAGCCAGCGGGTTCGGGGATCGGTCGGCATTGCTACTCCCGGGTCTCGATGGACGCACCGTCGACCACGGCGCCTATCAGGACGTCGGACGAGGTGACCCGAATTCGACACGTCGACCCGAGAAGGTTCTTCTGGCTCACAAGTTCAGTACCCGAGAGCGACGCCCGGGTACAACGCGAGGACAATCGTGAGTAGGCAAATCGACGATCGGCAGGGGTTCCAGTGACGAAGACGATGTCGCAGCGCCATCACGTGGTGGTGATCGGATCCGGTTTCGGCGGCCTGTTCGCCGCGAAGCGGCTCAAGCGGGCCAACGTCGACGTCACGCTGATCAGCAGAACTACGCATCATCTGTTCCAACCGCTGCTGTACCAGGTCGCCACCGGCATCCTGTCCGAGGGCGAGATCGCACCAGCGACGCGCCAGATCCTGCGCCGCTACCAGGACGTGCAGGTGCTGCTCGGCGAGGTCACCGCCATCGACGTCGACGCGCACACCGTCCGCTCGCGGGCGGGCGGGGTCACGACGATCACGGCCTACGACTCCGTCATTGTCGCCGCCGGGGCCACGACGTCCTACTTCGGCCAGGACGACTTCGCGGTCTTCGCCCCCGGCCTGAAGTCCATCGACGACGCCCTGGAGCTGCGCGGGCGAATCCTCTCCGCCTACGAATTCGCCGAACTGGAACCGGATCCGAAGGATCGCGGCGAATGGCTCACCTTCGCCGTCGTCGGCGCGGGCGCTACCGGCGTCGAGATGGCCGGCCAGATTTCCGAGCTGGCCCGGCGCGCCCTGGTGAACGACTTCCGCTCGATCGACACCCGGAAGACGCGCATCATCCTGGTGGATGCGCTCGACACCGTGCTCGGCACGTTCGGCACGAAGTTGTCGGCCGGCGCCGCCGCCCAGCTGGAGAAGCTGGGCGTCGAGGTGTGGTTGAACGAGATGGTCGTGGCCGTCGACGACCGGGGTCTCACCGTCCAGGACCACAGTGGAAGGAAGACCCACATCCCCGCCCGCACGATTGTCTGGGCGGCCGGCGTCAAGGGCTCGAGCCTGGCGAACTCGCTGGCCGAGCAGACCGGCGCCGAGATGGACCGCGGAAACCGGATCAAGGTGCAGCCGGACTGCACGCTCCCCGGCCACCCCGAGGTGTTCGTGATCGGCGACATGACGTCGCTCAACGACTACCCCGGCGTGGCCCAGGTGGCCATGCAGCAGGGGCGATACGCCGCCGACCAGATCCGGCGGCAAGTGACCGGCAAAGGCCCACAGGAGCCCTTCCACTACTTCGACAAGGGCAGCATGGCCACCATCTCCCGCTTCAAGGCGGTGGCCAGCATCGGCAAGCTGCGCTTCGGCGGATTCATCGCCTGGTTGCTGTGGCTGGGCATCCACGTGCTGTACCTCGTCGGGTTCAAGAACCGGATCACGACCGTGCTGCACTGGGCGGTGAGCTTCATCGGCCGCGGTCGTAGCCAGCGCACGACGACGAGCCAGCAGCTGGTCGCGCGCGATGCGGTGCACCGGTTGCGGATCCCGGACGACGCCGACCCGGCCCAGGTCGAATCGGTCGAGCCGGTCGACGGGGCGCCGGCTCACCGCCGGCCGCAGCCGGTCCGCCGCGGCCGCTGATTCGAAGGTTCGCGGCTGCGCGCCCTGGCGTGGCCGGATCAGGGCAGGAGGACGACCTGCGCAGCGATCGACAAGCCGGCGCCGAAGCCGGTGAGCAGCGCGAGCTGCCCGCGCTTGGTCTGACCAGAATGCCGCAGCTTGGCGAGCGCGATCGGGATCGACGCC
>JAOPVG010000541.1 GCA_025966255.1 Jatrophihabitans sp. | reverse complement strand
GCCGAGCCCTCGAACTCGTTGAACGAGCCGCGCACCTTCGTCACCATCGCGTGCCGGGCGACGAAGCCGAGGCGTGAGTGGACGCTGTCGAGCGTGTAGGTGCCGGTGAGGCTGCTGAAGCCGGTTGTTGCGGTGGTCATGATCTCTCCTTGGGATGTATCTTGTTGAGCCGTCAACAAAATGTAGCGTATATAAGGTGACGTGTCAACCAGTAGCGTATGATGGAAAAATGAACGAGAACCAGGCCGGCGCCGCGACCACCGTCAGGTGGCTTGAGCCGCACGAGCAGCGCGCCTGGCGCGCCTATCTGGACATGAATGCCCAGCTCAGTGCACGGCTGAACCGGGAGATGCAGGAGGAGTCCGGCCTCTCGACCGCCGATTTCTCGGTCCTCGTCCAGCTCAGCGAGCACGTGGACGCGCGGATGCGCGTGCTCGAACTGGCCCGGGCGCTGGGCTGGGAGAAGAGTCGGCTCTCCCATCAGCTCACCCGAATGCAGCAGCGCGGGCTGATCGAGCGCTCGAACTGCAGTGAGGACCGTCGCGGTGCGTTCATCGTCCTCACCGCCGGCGGGCGCGACGCCGTGGAGGGTGCCGCCCCACGCCACGTGGAGTCCGTGCGGCGTTACCTCTTCGACGAGCTGACGCCGGATCAGGTCGACGCGCTCGGGGCCATCGCCCGCGCCGTCACCGACCGGCTCGGCGCCGGATGCGCCGGTATCGCGGACGTGTGCGCGGACACCGCGGATCCCTGCGACTGAGCAGCGACCGGCTAGGTACAGTCTGCTCACTCCGGCCCCGCGCCGGCCCTTTCGCAAGGAGGCCCCGCGGCGTGGGAGTGCTGGATCCGAACACCGGGGAAGTGGCGCTCAACGCCTCGATCCTGCTGGTCGAGGACGACCACGGGGACGCGGTCCTGGTCCGGGCTTGCCTTTTAGAGGTGGGCATCGCCGACGACTCGATCATCTGGGCCCGCAATCTCGGTGAGGCACTGACCGTCGTGGCCGCGACGAAACCGGTGTGCATCCTGCTCGATCTCGGACTGCCCGACGCTGAGGGATACAGCGCGGTGGACAAGATGGTCGCCGCCGCGCCCGACATCGCGGTGATCGTCCTGACCGGGCGTCAGGAACGCAACGGCCTCGAGGCGCTCGGCGCGGGGGCGCAGGACTACCTCGTCAAGGACACGATCACCGGCGATCTGCTCGAACGCTCGATTCGGTACGCCAGGGAGCGCAAGCGGGCCCAGCGCGCGCAGCAGCAATTGCGCGAGGTGCGCCTGAGCGCGGCCGAGCAGGCGCGCCTCGAGCGCGGACTCCTGCCCAAGCCGCTGCTACTTACCGATGCCGTGGCCTGCGCCACCTACTACCGACCGGGCCGCGACGATGCGGTGCTCGGTGGCGACTTCTTCGACGTCGTCGAAACCGCCGATGGCCGAATTCGCGCGGTCATCGGCGATGTGATGGGTCATGGCCCGGACGAGGCGGCGCTCGGCGTCCATCTGCGGGTCGCCTGGCGCACGCTGCTTCTCGCCGGAGTGCCGGACGACCGGATCCTGCCCACTCTGGCGCTTCTCCTCGGCGCCGAGGAGGACGGTCATCGGCGCTTCGTCACCGTCTGCGACGTGACGATCGCGGCCGGCGAGATGACGGTGCGGGTGGCCGGTCACCCCGCGCCCGTCCTTTGCGCTGGCGACACCCCGCGCTACCTCGACCTGCTCGTCGGGCCGCCACTGGGCGTGCAACTACCGCCCGGACTGGTCGGCGGGTGGCCGGACAATCGCGTACCGATGCCGGCCGCTTCCTCCGTCCTGCTCTACACCGACGGCCTGCTCGAGGCGTACTCGATCGACGCCACGTCGGACAGTCTCGGCATCACCGAACTGGTCGCCGGCGTGCGTGCATGCACGCGCAGCGGTGAGCCTGCGGCGTCGTGGATCTCGTCGCTGGTCGGCAACGCACCGCGCGAGTCGGTGGACGACACGGCCGCCGTCGTACTGACCACCCGACCGTTCGGATGACCCGGCCGTGGACGCTCCGCCGGCGCCTCGGCCGCTCGTTCGTCGCCCTCGCCGTCCTGCTCGCGATCCTCGGCACCGTCGTCGTCGGGTCGACGGTGAAGTTCGCGCTGGCGGGTAACGACGTCATCTACCGGTGGCAGCCGGCCGCCGCCGCCAGCCAGCGGCTGCTCGCCGATCTGGTGAACCAGGAGACGGGGGTCCGCGGCTACCTGTTGACGCGCCAGCCCACGTCGCTGCAGCCCTACGTCAGCTACAAGGCCGCTCAAGCCACCCACATGGCACAGGTCAAGGGTGTCACTGCGGGCGACAGCACGATCCTGGCCAAGGTCCAGGCCTTTGCGACGGCGGCCCTGACCTGGCAGCACGACATCGCCGAACCGGCGATCGCGCTGGTCGAGGAAGGGAAACATCCCGACATAGCGGTGATCGATGCCGGCAGTCGCGAGTTCGGTCAGGTCCGAACCGCGGCCGCGGACCTGACCGCAAGCCTCGTCGCCCGAGCCACCGCCTCCCGCCGGGCCCGCACGCTCGACGGCGTCGTCGCCGCGATTTCCCTCGGCCTCGCCATCGTCCTGATCGCCACAGCCGGTATCGCACTTTGGCGCGGACTCCACCGCTGGGTTCTCGGTCCGGTCGAGCGGCTGGGTACGCAGACCCGGGACGTCGCATCGGGCGACCTCACCCGCGAGATCGTTCCCGACGGCCCGCTAGAGCTGACCGCGCTCGGTGCGGACGTGGAGGGCATGCGGGCCCGGATCGTCGCTCAGCTGGCCCAGGTCGAGGAGGCGAAGGAGGAGTTCCGGTTGCTGGGCGAGGAGCTCGAGCGGTCCAACGCCGATCTGCAGCAGTTCGCCTACGTCGCCTCGCACGACCTCTCCGAACCGCTGCGGAAGGTGACGAACTTCTGTCAACTCCTCGAGCGCCAGTACGGGCCGCAGCTCGACAACCGGGCCCGGGAGTACATCGACTTCGCGGTCGACGGAGCGAAGCGGATGCAGAACCTCATCAACGATCTGCTCGAGCTGTCGCGCGTCGGCCGCACTACCGACGAGTTCGCCCCGGTCGACACCGGTGCCGCCCTGGACCAGGCGCTGTCCACGCTGTCGGACCGGATCGCCGACTCGGGGGCGACCGTCGATCGGTTGTCCGAGCTGCCAACCGTGCTCGGCGACCGCACCCTGCTCACGTCTCTGCTGGAGAACCTGGTCGGCAACGCAGTGAAGTACCACCGCGACGATGTCGCACCGGTCGTGGAGATCTCAGCCGAGCACGATCCGGCGCGGGAGCTGTGGCGTTTCACGGTCAGCGACAACGGGATCGGCATCGATCCGCAGTACGCCGAGCGGATCTTCGCGGTCTTCCAGCGCCTGCACCTGCGTGATCAGTACGGCGGGACCGGAATCGGGCTGGCGCTGGCCCGCAAGATCGTCGAGTTCCACGGCGGTGAGATCTGGCTGGATACCGTACAGTCGCCGCCAGGTGCGACCCTGAGGTTCACGCTCCCGGAAGGTGGCCCGAGTGTCCGACCATCTCACTGACCGGCCGCGGCGGCGCCTCACTGTGCTGCTGGTCGAGGACGATCCCGGCGACGTCGTGATCGCGCGCGAGGCGCTGCGCGCCGGCGATGTCGACACGCACCTGGACGTCGTGTCCGACGGCGTCGAGGCCATGGCCTTTCTGCGCACCGAGGACGAGTACCGCGACGCCGACCGGCCGGACCTGATCCTGCTCGACCTCAACCTGCCGCGGAAGTCCGGGCACGAGGTGCTGGCCGAGGTGAAGTCCGATCCGGGGCTGCGCTCGATCCCGATCGTCGTCTTCACCACGTCCGGCTCGGTCGAGGACGTGTCGCGCTCGTATGACCTGCACGCCAACGTCTACGTGACCAAGCCCGCCGACTTCGATCAATTCACCCAGGTCGTCAAGCAGATCGACGACTTCTTCGTCACCGTGGCCGAGCTGCCGTCGGCCGTCTGACGCCTCGGCGCGCTCGGCCAGCCCTGGCGCGCTGGGCCAAACCTGTGCAGACTGCCCGTCCGATGGGCGCTGGCTGTGCGTCGACAGTAGTTAATTTTGGTCGGGTTAGAACCCGAAGTGCGCGGGGAACAGTGCAGCCATGACTGCGCGAGTTGGGACAATGTCCGTCGATGGCACGCCGATCTCACAGGCCGATCTGGCCCGCATCGAAGCCGAGGAACAATTGCATTCCGAGCAGCAGCGCCGCGCCGTGCGAGTGGTCGCTGCGACCGCGCACGACGCCGACGACTGTCGGATGCTGCTCTCTATCCTCGGCCTCGACACGTCGATCGTGACGGCCGCCCGGTCCGAGCACCCGGCCCCGGACGGGGCGAAGCGCCCGCGCAAACGACGGGCTGCGTGACGCTCGTTGCGCGCGAGCAGAGATGCAGGACCCGTTTCGACACGAAGCGCTGCCGTATGCGGGCCGCGCCCAGTTCGTGGCGGCCTGCGTCGAGGTCGTGCGTGACGGACTGGAGCAGGACGAGCGCCTGATCCTTCTCGCGGCCGGCGAGAAGATCGACGAAGTCCGCCACCAACTCGGCGGCGACGCCGACGACGTCACCTTCGTCGCAATCGACGAGCACGGCCGCAATCCGAGCCGGATCACCACGATGCTGCACAGCTTCCAGGCCGCCGGCGACGGGCGGCACTCCATCGGCGTCAACGAAAGCGTCTTCACCGGAAGGTCCCCCGCCGCGCATCTCGAGGCCCAGTTCTCCGAGGTCGTCCTCAATGACCCTTCGCTGCGCACCTGGCCGCTGTCCGTCGTGTGCCTCTACGACACCGAGCAGCTCGACCAACCCGCTCTGCACGCGATGCAGCAGAGCCATGCCGTGATCCGCGGCCAGCCGACGAATGCCTCGTACGTGCCTGATCTTGCGGCCGCGATGCACTCGGCCATGCTGGATCCGCCGCCGCTGACGGCCACCCGGCTCGTGGTGCATCCGACCGGACTCACCGAGATGCGCGCGTTCGTGCGTAGCGCGGCCGCCGAGGTCCGTCTGCCGGCGGATCGCGCGGAGGACCTGGTGCTCGCGGTGAACGAGATCGTCACGAACAGCCTGCGCCACGGCGGCGGCCGGGCCATGCTCGCGCTGTGGTTCGAGCCGGGCTCGATAATCTGCGAGGTCGCCGACAGCGGCCAGATCACGGATCCGCTCGTCGGGCGGTTGGCACCGCCGCCCGGGGCGACCAGCGGCCGGGGCCTGTGGCTGGCCAATCACCTCTGCGACCTCGTCCAGCTTCGCTCGTCCGCCGCCGGCACCGTAGTGCGGATGTACCTCGACCGGTGACCGCGCCCGGCTTGTAGCGTGCCTTGACGTGGAGGACGGAATCCAGAGCCGAACCGTGCTCGCGGGTGGCTCCGCGATCGCCTACCTGGAGGCGGGCCCGCCCAGCGGGCCGGTAGTCGTGCTCCTGCACGGACTCGCCTCCGACAGCGGCACCTGGGACCGCGCCATCGCCCCGCTCGCCGCCCACGGCCTGCGCGTCCTGGCCGTTGACCTCATCGGGCACGGCGCGTCGGACAAGCCGGTCCGCTCGTACCTGCTGGACGACTTCGCCGATTCGCTCCGCGATCTGTTCGACGTGCTCGGGGTCGAGGCGGCCACCGTGTGCGGGCATTCCCTCGGCGGGGCGATCGCGGTTCAGTTCGGCAGCCGGCACCCGGTCCGCATGCAGCGCCTCGTGCTCGTCTCGGCGGGCGGACTGGGCCGGGAGGTGCATCCGGTGCTGCGGGCGGCGGCGCTGCCGGTGGCGCCGGTCGTGCTTCGCCTCGCCACCCATTCGCGGCTGCGCCGCCTGTACGCCCGGCCGCGGTTGCACCGCGCGCTGCGCCTGACGCCGGACAACGTGACCAACCTGCGGCGGGCCGGGCGTGCGCTGGGGACGTCCGAGGGGCAGGCGGCGTTCTTCGCAGCGCTGCGCGGGGTGATCGAGCCGGCCGGTCAGCGCGGCTCGTTCATCGACATGGGCACGCTGGCCGCGCACGTCCCGACCCTGCTCGTCTGGAACGCGAACGACCCGGTGATCCCGGTGGCGCATGCGCACGCGGCGGCGAGACACCTGCCGTCGAGCCGGCTCGTGGTGTTCGAGGGCAGCGGGCACGAGCCGCACCGGCGCGAGGCGGAACGCTTCGCCGACGAGGTGGCCGCGTTCGTGGGGGCCACTTGACCCGTCCCATCATATGAGACCTGAGTCTCTTATAGTGAGAACGTGAGTTAGGCTCGCCGCATGTCTGATCAGCGGCGCTGGACGATCCTGGCCGTCGGTACCGCCGCCCAGGCCGCGACCTGCTGCTTCATGTACGGCATCCCCATGCTCGTTCCGGCGCTGCGGGCCGAGGGGGCGAGCCTCTTCGAAGCGAGCCTCGTCGTCTCCGCACCGATCGTCGGCATTCTGCTCACCCTGATCGCCTGGGGAGCTGCCGCGGACCGGTACGGCGAGCGGATCGTGATCGTCACCGGGGTGGGCCTCTCCGCGGTGGTGCTTGGCGTTGCCGCGGTCGTGCCGGGCATCGTCGGGCTCAGCGTGATGCTGGCGGTGGCCGGCGCCTTCGGCGCGTCGGTGAACGCGGCGAGCGGACG
>JAOPVG010000538.1 GCA_025966255.1 Jatrophihabitans sp. | reverse complement strand
CTACCTGTCGCTGCTGGTGAAGGACCACAAGCTGCCGGACAAGCTGATGATCGTCCACGAATTCACCCAGAAGATGCTGCCCGACCGGTCCAAGATCACCCGGGCGAAGGGCGTCGAGCTCACCTTCCACGCTGACGGCTTCGGCTCGCCGGCCGTGAAGACGCGCGTCTATAGCAAGTTGCACTTCCCCGGGCCCCCGTTCGGCGTCGGGTTCAAGCTGTTCCTGCACCAGGACTCGCGGGTGATGACGCCGCGCGAGGTGATGGCCCTGCGCCCGCGCCCGGACATCGTCACCTACCAATAAGGCTCACCAGTCGTGCATCGACCCGTCGCGCAGTCGGTTCACCGGCAGGTACCGCGGGATGTACGGATAGCGGGCCGCCGCCGCCTCGTCGACCTGTACCCCGATGCCGGGCTCGTCGCCGAGCAGCAGCAGGCCGTCCTCGTACCGATATGACGTGGTGAAGACCTCGCCGGCCGGGTCGAGGTGACCCATGTACTCCTGGATGCCGAAGTTGGGCACGGACAGATCGAGATGCAGGGCCGCGGCGATGCCGATCGGCGAGATGTCGCCGGCGCCGTGCGAGCCGGTGCGCACCCCGTACAGATCGGCGTGGTCGAAGATCCGCCGCACGTGGGAGATGCCTCCGGCGTGTGGGACCGACGTCCGGATGTAGTCGACCAACCGCTCGCCGATCAGCACCTGGCAGTCCCAGATCGTCGAGAAGATCTCGCCGACCGCCAGCGGCGTGACGGTGTGCTGGCGGATGAGACGGAACGCGGCCTGGTCCTCGGCCGGGGTGGCGTCCTCGATCCAGAACATCCGGTACGGCTCGAGTGACTCGCCGAGCCGGCCGGCCTCGATCGGGGTAAGGCGGTGGTGGCAGTCGTGCAGCAGATGGAAGCCGTAGCCGAGCTGCTCACGGGCGGCGGCCATCAGGCTCGGCAGGAAGTCGAGGTAGGCGCCGGTGTCCCAGACCTCTTCGACCGGCCGATCGCCCGTGGCGGGTTCGTAGGTGAGGCCGGGGCCTGTCCGGATGCCGTAGGTCGCGTCCAGCGCGGGGATCTTGGCCTGGAGGCGGACGGCCCGGTACCCGCGCTCGAGGAAGCTTGCGGCGTCGGCCAGGGCCTCGTCGATGTCGGCCCCGCTTGCGTGCCCGTAGATCGTCACGCCGTCGCGGGCCTGGCCGCCCAGCAACTCGTACACCGGGACGCCGAGCGCCTTGCCCTTGATGTCCCAGAGCGCGACGTCCACGGCGCCGATCGCGGTCATGGTCACCGGTCCGCCGCGCCAGTACGCGCCGCGGTAGAGGTACTGCCAGATGTCGTTGATCCGCCGCGCGTCCCGGCCGATCAGCAGCGGGCAGACGTGTTCGCGCAGGTAGGCGTCGACGGACAGCTCGCGGCCGTTGAGCGTGGCGTCGCCATAACCGACCACGCCGTCCTCGGTCGTGATCTTGAGCGTGACGTAGTTGCGGCCGGGGCAGGTGACGATGACGTCCGCGCCGACGATCTTCACGCGATTCCCCTCTCGGTGGGTTCGGCGGTCAGGGCGTGGGCGGCGGTTTGCGCGCCGTCGGCGGCAATGCGCTGCAGGCTGTCGACGAGCGACGCGCGGACGGTGTCGTCGTGGGCCAGGTCGGCGCCGAAGACCGCGCGGACGGCCAGCAAGCGATCGACGACGTGCGTGGCCGTGCTCGCCCCGGCGACGGCCCGCTGCAGTGTGGGCGCCAGTGGATCGTCGAGCTTGCGTGGGGCGCCGGCGTCCGTGTGCTCGGTCGACACCCAGCGCATCCAGGCGGCGACGGCGAACATCGCCCACTGCGGGGTTCGGCCGGCACGCCGGGCGTCGACGATCGTCGACACGAGACGCTGCGGCAGCTTCTGCGAGCCGTCCATCGCGACCTGCAGGGTGCTGTGCCGCAGCGCGGGATCGGCGAAGCGGTCGAGCAGTTGCTGCTCGTACGCAGGGAGGTCGAACCCGGCGGGTACGGCGAGCGTCGGTTCGGCGTCGTCGCGCCAGAGATGGTGGACCACCGCGGCGAACTCATCCCGCGCGATCGCCTCGGCGATGGTCGCGCACCCGGCCAGCGCGCCGAGATAGGCGAGCGTCGAGTGGGCCGCGTTGAGCACGCGCAGCTTGATCAGCTCATAGGGCGTGACATCCCCGGTGAGCAGCGCGCCCGCCCGCTCCCACGCCGGTCGGCCGCCGGGGAAGTCGTCCTCGATCACCCACTGGCGGAACGACTCGGTGGCCACGGCGCCGTCGTCGCGCAGCCCGATCAGCCGGTGCACCTCGGCGCGGTCGTCGTCGGTCGGCGCCGGCACGATGCGGTCGACCATGCTGCTCGGGAAACGGACCAGCTCGTCGATCCAGTCGCCGAGGGGGCGGCGTTCGTCGGCCGGGAGTTGGTCGACGAACTCGCGAACGAGCCCGGCCAGCGTGGCGCCGTTGCGGGCGAGGTTGTCGCAGGACAGGACGGCGTGTGGGCCGGCGTCGGCGGCCATGCGGGCCTGCAGGCCAC
>JAOPVG010000527.1 GCA_025966255.1 Jatrophihabitans sp. | reverse complement strand
ACTTCGCCCGCTCAGTGATCCCGGTACGTGACCTCAACGGCCAGATCGTCCTGGACCACGACGAGTTCCCCCGTCCGGGCACGACGCCCGAGTCCCTCGGCGGGCTCAAGCCGTCCTTCGAGGCCGTAGGCGAGATGGGTGGCTTCAACGCCGTCGCACTGCAGAAGTACCACTGGGTCGAGAAGATCAACCACGTCCACACGCCGGGCAACTCGTCGGGCATCGTCGACGGCGCCGCGCTCATGGTGATCGGCAGCGAGAAGACCGGCACCGACCTCGGCCTCACCCCCCGCGCGCGCGTCATCGCGACCGGCGTGGTGGGTTCGGAGCCCACGATCATGCTGACCGGCCCCGCGCCGTCCGCGCAGAAGGCGCTGGCCAAAGCCGGTCTGACGATTGACGACATCGACCTGTTCGAGGTCAACGAGGCGTTCGCCGCGGTCGTCATGAAGTTCATGAAGGACCTCAAGGTGCCGCACGAGAAGGTCAACGTGAACGGCGGCGCGATCGCTCTGGGTCACCCGCTGGGTGCCACCGGCGCGATGATCCTCGGCACGCTGGTCGACGAACTCGAGGCCCGTGACCTGCGCTACGGCCTGGCCACCCTGTGCGTCGGCGGCGGCATGGGTGTCGCCACCATCGTCGAGCGCATCTAACCCGTCCCAGACCAACGGAGAATCGATCACTCATGACTGAGAACACCATCCGCTGGGACCAGGACAGCGACGGCATCGTCACGCTGACCCTCGACGACCCGAGCCAGCGCGCCAACACGATGACCGACGACTTCCGGACCTCTCTGTCCACCGTCGTGGAGCAGCTCGAGTCCGAGAAGGACTCCGTCACCGGAGTAATCATCACCTCGGCGAAGGACACCTTCTTCGCCGGCGGCGACCTCAAGCTGCTCGCCCGGGTGACCGACGAGAACGCGGCCGAGTTCGCCGAAGGCGTCACGCGCATCAAGGCCGACTTCCGCCGGCTGGAGAAGCTCGGCAAGCCCACGGTCGCCGCCCTCAACGGTGCGGCCCTGGGCGGCGGCCTGGAGATCGCGCTGGCGTGCAACCGCCGCATCGCGCTGGACAACCCGAAGTCGCAGTTCGGTCTGCCCGAGGTCACGCTGGGCCTACTGCCCGGTGCCGGCGGCGTCACCCGCATCATCCGGCTGCTCGGCATCGCCGACGGTCTGATGAAGGTGCTACTGCAGGGCAACCGGTACAAGCCGGCCGAGGCGCTCGAGGTTGGTCTCATCCACGAGATCGCGGCCACGCCCGAGGAGATGCTGGCCAAGGCACGCGAGTGGATCAAGGCCAACCCCGAGACCACGCAGCCGTGGGACGGCAAGGGTTACCGCATGCCGGGCGGCACGCCGTCCAGCCCGAAGCTCGCCGGCATGCTGCCGGCCTTCCCGGCCAACCTGAAAAAACAACTCAAGGGCGCCCCGATGCCCGCCCCGCACCACATCATGTGTGCTGCCGTCGAGGGCGCGACCGTCGACATCGACACCGCGTTCGCGATCGAGGGGCGCTACTTCGTCAACCTCGCCAAGGGGCAGGTCGCCAAGAACATGATCCAGGCGTTCTGGTTCGACCTGAACTCGATCAACGCGGGCGGTTCGCGGCCGGACGGCTTCGAAAAGCGCCCGATCGAGAAGGTCGCGGTCCTCGGCGCCGGCATGATGGGCGCCGGCATCGCCTACGTCTCGGCGCGGGCCGGTATGCAGGTCGTGCTCAAGGACATCTCGCTCGAGGGCGCCGAGAAGGGCAAGGCCTACTCGCAGAAGCTGCTCGACAAGGCCGTGGGGCGCGGCAAGCTGGACGAGGCCAAGCGCAACGAGATCCTTGCTCTGATCACGCCGACCGACGACTACGCCGATCTCGCCGGCTGCGACTTCGTCGTCGAGGCCGTCTTCGAGAAGGTGTCGCTCAAGCACGAGGTCTTCCAGGCCACCGAGGCGGTCGTCAATCCCGATGCCCTGCTCGGATCGAACACGTCGACCCTGCCGATCACGTCGCTGGCCGAGGGCGTGGAGCGCAAGTCCGACTTCATCGGCCTGCACTTCTTCTCCCCCGTCGACAAGATGCCGTTGCTGGAGATCATCCGTGGCGAGCAGACCTCCGACGAGGCGCTGGCCCGCGCACTCGACTACGCGGCCGCGATCAAGAAGACGCCGATCGTCGTCAACGACAGCCGCGGGTTCTTCACCTCGCGGGTCATCGGCACATTCGTCAACGAAGCGCTGGCCATGCTCGGTGAGGGCATCCACCCCGCCACGATCGAGCAGGCCACGACGCAGGCCGGCTACCCGGTCGGCGCGTTGCAGCTCGCCGACGAGCTCAACCTCGAGCTCTTCCTCAAGATCCGCAACGAGACGCGCGAGGCCCAGGGCGACAGCTACGTCGCCCACCCGGCCGAGACGATCGTCGAGAAGATGGTCGAGCTGGGCCGCCCGGGCCGCCTCAAGGGCGCGGGCTTCTTCGACTACGACGAGGCGGGCAAGCGCACTGGGTTGTGGCCGGGGCTGGCCGAGCACTTCCCGGTGTCCGGCGATCCCGCGGCGGTCGACCTGCACGAGCTCGAAGAGCGGATGCTGGTCATCGAGGCCGTCGAGTCGGCGCGCTGTGTCGAGGAGGGCGTGCTGATCACCGCGGCCGACGCCAACATCGGCTCGATCATGGGTATCGGTTTCCCGCCGTGGACGGGTGGCGTGCTGCAGTACGTCAACGGTTTCCCCGGTGGGGTGGTGGCGTTCGTGGCGCGGGCCGACGAGTTCACGTCGAAGTACGGCTCGCGCTTCGAGCCGAACCCGCTGCTGCGCAAGAAGGCGGAGAACGGCGAGACGTTCTAGGTTCCGCACGTCCAACTGGTGGTCAGTTACGGGCACCCGTGGTCCTTCCAGGTGACCACAACCGCCCCTGACTGACCACCAGTGGCGTGTTGGCACCCAACCGAGAGGAATCACCACCGTGCCCGGTCCGCTCGACGGAGTCCGCATTCTCGAACTGCCCGCGATCGGACCCGTGCCATTCCTCGGCATGCTGCTCGCCGATCTCGGCGCGGAGGTGGTGCGCGTCGACAAGCTCCCCGGTGCCCGGATGGGGCTCGGTGACGGGATGGCCGCGGGCGCGCTCGGCCGCGGCCGCCGCTCGATCGCTCTCGACCTGCGCCGGGCAGGTGGGGCCGAGGTGCTGCTGCGACTCGCCGCGAAGTCGGACGGACTCATCGAGGGCTTCCGCCCGGGTGTCGCGGAACGGTTGGGGATCGGGCCGGCCGAGGTGCTGGCGCGCAATCCGGCGCTCGTCTACGGCCGGATGACGGGGTGGGGTCAGGACGGTCCGCTGGCCGCCACTGCCGGGCATGACATCACCTACCTCGCGATCTCGGGACTGCTGCACGGCATCGGGCCGGCCGCGGGGCCGCCCGTCCCGCCGATCAACTACGTGGCCGACTTCGGCGGCGGCGCGATGTTCCTCGCCACCGGGCTGCTCGCCGGACTCCTCCACGCGCGCGCCACGGGCGAGGGCCAGGTCGTGGACGCCGCGATGACCGAGGGCGCGGCCTACCTCGGCTCGATGACGCGGACGTTCCTGTCGTTGGGTGGCTGGACCGACAGGCGCGAGGCGAACATGCTCGACGGGGGCTCACCCAACTACCGCTGCTATGAGTGCGCCGACGGCAAGTTCGTGGCGGTCGGGGCGCTGGAGGCGCAGTTCTGGGTCGCGCTGTGCACCGCGATCGGCCAGGACGCCGAGACCGCTCCGTCGCCCTACGACCCGGCGAAGTGGGACGACTGCCGCTCGCTGCTCGAGACCACCTTCAAGTCGAAGACGCGCGACGAGTGGGCCGAGATCTTCGCGCCGCTTGATGCCTGCGTGGCGCCCGTCCTGACGCTGGAAGAGGCGCCGCTGCACCCGCACAACGTGGCCCGCGGGTCGTACACGCAAGTCGGCGATGCGACTCTCGCGGCGCCGGCACCGCGCTTCTCGGCCACGCCTGGCGTGACCGGCCCGCTGACCCAGGTCGGCGCCGCGACCGCCGAACTCCTCGACGAAGCCGGCTACTCCGCCGCCGAACTAGGTGACCTGCGCGAAGCGGGCGTCATCGAATGAGGCACTGACTCATCGCGTTGGTGGTTGCTTGGCGGCTCGCCCGTCTCGGTACGTGTCGGACGTGCTCGATAGGGTCGGAGCCCCTCGGCAAACCACCCCGAAAGGATCTTCTGTGGACTACAAGCTCGAGCTGATGTGCGTGCCGGTGAGCGATGTCGACCGAGCCAAGACCTTCTACGTCGACCAGGTCGGCTTCACCGCCGACCACGATCACCGGGTGACCGAATCGCTGCGGTTCGTGCAGCTGACGCCGCCCGGCTCGGGGTGCTCGATCTCCATCGGCGAGGGGCTGACCACCATGGCGCCCGGCTCTCTCGAAGGGCTGCAACTCGTCGTCGAGGACGCCGACGCCGCGTACGCAGAACTGTCCGCGCGCGGCGTCGAGGTCGGTGACGGACCCGAGGACCTTCCGTGGGGCCGCTTCGTCTATTTCAAGGATCCTGACGGCAACAAGTGGAACATCCAGCAGCCGGTGCGGCCGGCCGGCTAGCCGCTCACGGACCGTCGAACGACGTCGGCTTGGTCTTCTGCCACAGCCACGTGTCGAAGAACGCTCCGAGGTCCTCGCCGGACACCTTCTCGGCCAGCGCCACGAACTGTGTCGTCGTCGCGTTGCCGAAGCGGTGCTGCGCCGTCCACCGGTTCAACATCCGGAAGACGTCGTAGTCGCCGATGCGGTGGCGCAGCGCGGCCAGTGTCATGCCACCGCGGTTGTACACGGCGCTGGAGAACATCGTGTCGCGCTGCGGATCGGCGATCGACTGGTTCCAGAACGACGACGTCGCCGGGATCTGGTTGTACCGGGCGAGGAAGCTCGCATACGTGCTCGCGCCGCCGGTGTGCTCGGTCCACAGCGACCCGCAGAAGGTCGCGAAGCCCTCGTTCAGCCAGATGTCACGCCAGGTGGCCACGGACACGCTGTCCCCGAACCACTGGTGCGCCAGCTCGTGCGACACGGTGCCGGGCCCGGCGGCGAAGCCGTAAAGCGGACGCGTCTGGGTCTCGAGCGAGAACCCGACGTTGGGCACGTTGTCGACGATCGCACCCGTCGAGGTGAAGGGGTAGGGGCCGAACTCCTTGGCCCAGAAATCGGTGACCTCACCGCTCAGGGCGAAGATGCCCGCGGTCGCGACGTCGCCGGTCAGATCCGGGTCGTACCCCATCGTCTCGGGGATGCCGGCCGGCGTCGTGCCGTGCTGGAACGTCCACTTGCCGATGTCGATGGTGGCCAAGTAGGTGGCCATCGGGCTCGTCTCGTCCCAGACGTACGTGGACTTTCCGGCCTTCGACTTCCACGACACCAGGTCGCCGTTCGCCATCACCTGTCGGTCCTGCGGCACGGTGATGCGGAAGGTGAAGGTGGCCTTGTCAGTCGGGTGATCGTTGCTGGGGAACCAGGTGCGCGCGGCGTTGGGCTCGTCGCCCACGAAGGCGCCGTCCGGCGTGTACTGCCAGCCGTAGTCGGCGCCGAACACGATCGGCGATCCGGTGATCGTCTCCGGTGAGCCGTCGTAGCGCACCGCGACGTCAAAGGCCGACCCGCGTCGCAGGCCCGTCCTCCGGGTGATCTGCAGTTCCTGCCCGTCGCGGGCGAACGTCGCCAGGACGCTGTTGACCGTCACCGACCGCACCGTCAGGCCGGAAAGATCCAGATCGAACCGCGACAGATCCTGCTTCGCCCGGGCCGTGATGTGCGCCGCGCCGGACAACTGGTGCGTCGCCGGGTCGTAGGAGAGGTCAAGGTTGTAGTGGCCGACGTCGTAGCCCCCGTTGCCCTCGAGCGGAAAGTACGGATCGCCGACGCCTGACGCGCCGGGCGTGAACGGCGCAGCGGCCGAGGCGGCCGAAGTCGCCGCAGCGAGAGCGGCGACGACGATGCCGGAGCAGGCGACGGCGCAGGCAATACGGGAAAGTCTTCGCAACACGGTTCGGCTCCTCGCAGATGTCACGCCACGATGCGGGATTGCGGGGGCGTTTGTACTGATACGACCACACTTGTCCGATCGATCCACGCCGTCAAGCAAGTCAGCGTCGAGGACGTCGGCAGGGTCACGTGGCGAGCGCCGAAGCCGGTCGCTCGGCGGGGGCGCGAAGGTCGTTGCCTATCGTTGCCCACGTGGAAATGGACGAGCACGGCCGGCCCGGACTCGACCCGGACGAGCTTGCTATCTGCCTGCGCGTGATCGCGGCCGCCGAGGCGCTGCCGCCCGAGCATCGCGATGCCGTCGCCATCCGGCACGCGACCGCGCGGATCTTCAAGCACGTCAAGCACGCGCGACGCATCGAGCGGCGGGATGCGATCCTCGCCGCTGACCGGGCGGTCGTCGCCGCCACGGCCACCGGCTCGCCCCAGCGGATCGACGACGAGACCGAGGGCGTGCCCCTCGCCGCGTCGTCCCCCGGCGCACTCGCCGGACGCTTCACTCGACCGCGGCCCTGTTACATCTGCAAGCAGGACTACATCGACGTTGACGCGTTCTATCACCAGCTCTGCCCGGCCTGCGCGGCCACGAATCACAGCCGCCGTGACGCCCGCACCGACCTCACCGGTCGCCGCGCGCTGCTCACCGGCGGGCGGGCGAAGATCGGCATGTACATCGCCCTGCGTCTGCTTCGCGACGGCGCCCACACGACGATCACGACCCGCTTCCCACACGACGCGGTCCGCCGCTTCTCCGCCTTGCCCGACAGCGTCGACTGGCTGGACCGGTTGCGGGTGATCGGCGTCGATCTGCGCGATCCGGCGCAGGTCGTGGCCCTGGCCGACACCGTCACCGCCGCCGGCCCGCTGGACATCCTGATCAACAACGCGGCGCAGACGGTGCGGCGCTCGCCCGGTGCATACGCGCCGCTCGTCGCCGCCGAGTCCGAACCGCTGCCCGACGGACCGTTGCCGGAGCTGATCACCTTCGACCACGTATCCGACGCGCACCCGAGCGCCCTGGCCGGCGCGCTGTCGGCGCATCCCACGCCGCACCTCCCGGACACCATGGGCGGAGCCGAGATCTCCCGCCTCGCCCTGCTGGCCGGATCCGCGTCCCTGGACCGGATCGCCGCATCGACGGCGATCGACGCCGGTGGTCTGGTGCCCGACCTGCACACCGTCAACAGCTGGACACAGCGCGTCGACGAGGTCGATGCCCTGGAGCTGTTGGAGGTGCAGCTGTGCAACACCACCGCGCCGTTCATCCTCATCAGCCGGCTGCGTCCGTCGATGGCGGCCAGCCCCGCGCGGCGCAAGTACATCGTCAACGTCTCGGCGATGGAGGGGGTGTTCAGCCGCGGCTACAAGGGTCCCGGACACCCGCACACCAACATGGCGAAGGCCGCCTTGAACATGCTCACCCGTACGAGCGCCACCGAGATGCTCACCGACGGGATCCTGATGACCTCCGTGGACACCGGCTGGATCACCGACGAGCGGCCGCACTTCACGAAGGTTCGGCTCGCCGACGAGGGCTTCCACGCGCCGCTCGACCTCGTCGACGGAGCGGCGCGGGTGTACGACCCCATCGTGCAGGGTGAAACCGGTAACGATCTCTACGGCTGCTTCCTCAAGGACTACGCACCGTCCAATTGGTGACGCATAAGTCCTCAGCACCTTCTCCTCGGCCGATCACGGCGTTAGAGTTCGCCCGCACAAAAGCTGTCGCTTGTCGCCGGACCTGCGGGGAGGTTCACGATGGGATCGATTAGTTCACTAGCCGCCGTCGGGGTAGCAGCTATGACGGCCCTCGGGCTGGCCGGCGCGACGCCGTCGGCCGCCGCCGCGCCGAGCAAGGCCGCACCGGCCTTCAGCAGCGTCGACCGGGCGCTGGGCAACGGCCTCGGGCGACTCCTGGCCCAGTCCGGCCCGGCAAGCAAGCGCACCGCCCAGACGGCGGGGGGCCTGCGCATCGACCAGAACGCCCTGAGCATCCGCGACCAGGCCGGCCGCGTCCTTGTCGATCTGACCCCGCAGGTCGGCGTCGATCGAGCGGCCTATCGCCGCGCCGCGGAGGCCCGGGGCTTGCACGTCGTGGCGACCGACATCACCCAGGGGACGCTGGAGGGATTCGCGGCGCTGGCCCAGGTCCGTGACCTGGCCGGCCTGGCCGGCACCGGAACGATCGCCCAGGCGTTGCGCCCGCGCACCCAGATCGGCGCGGCAACCTCGCAGGGTGTCAAGTTCCAGCGCGTCGATCGCGTGCAGGCGAAAGGAATCGACGGTCGAGGCATGACCATCGGTGCCCTCTCGGACTCCTACGACACAGCGACCACGACCATCACCGGCGACCCGCTGACGGTTCATGCAGCCCAGGACGTGGCCTCCGGCGACCTGCCGGGAACCGGGAACCCGCAGAACTCGCAGCCGGTGGTCGTCGTCGAGGATGACCCGAACGGCGGCTTCGACGAGGGCCGGGCCATGCTGCAGATCGCCCACGACGTGGCGCCGC
>JAOPVG010000524.1 GCA_025966255.1 Jatrophihabitans sp. | reverse complement strand
CAGCCCATCCGGTCAGCCAGCACGATCTTCGGGACACCACCGAGGGTCTCGAAACACTCGGCCAGCAGGCCAATCGTCGTCGCCGCCCGTCGGGCTGGGTGGCTGGCTGGTCGGCGGCGGGCGGCCCGATCCTGTACCGGCGTCGGGTGCAGACGTAGCGGTGATGCGATAGCAGCCGGCGGCTTGGTGTCGAGCGTCGCGTCAGGCGGTCGAGTCCGGCGCGGGATCGCGCAGTTCGGGCACGCCCAGGCGAGGCAATTCGTCCGCCGGGTCCACAGCTTGGGCGCGACTAGCAGAGCTGAGCTAACCGACCGAATGTTGATCTTCGGACAACGACACCTTCAACGGCTCCTTGCTGACCACGTATCTCACTACAACCAGCAGCGGCCCCACCGCAGCCAGGACCTGCGACCGCCATCACCAGTCAGATCACAGCCGATCCACGAACTGCCATCTGAGGTCGTCTGCCAGCCAATCCTTGGCGGGCTCAGCAACGAATACCACCCCGCTGCATAAGAACTGAGGCGACGGACCGAGTTCTGGAACCCCACACGCCGCGACCGTTGCTGAGGGCATACCTGATCAGCCCTGGAGTTGGGGCACCTTCCAGCCGTTTATGTCGACGACGGCCTTGGACAGCTTGTTCTTGGCCAGGAAGGTGTCCGTTGCTTGAAGCAGCGCTATGCCGGCCGGCGTGAACGGCTCGGTCTTGTAGTTCGTCACCGGGATGGATCCCTTCACGACGTCGGCGGTCGTTCCGGTCGCCTTGGCCGCGAACGCGTAGTAGGCGTCGGAGTTGGCGGTGAGGTCGGCGATCGACTTGGCCCGGACGGCGTTCCACGCGGCGGCCAGGTCCGGATGCGCCGTCAGCGCCCCGTTGGTGATCACGGTGACGCTCGTGCCCAGCAGGTCGCGGTGGTCGGCCGAGGCCTTGTCGAGGATCGGGAACCCCTGCTGCTGCAACACCGCGGTGAGCTGCCCGGCCGGCGCCGCATAGGCGGCGATGCCGCCGCTCTGCAGAGCGGCGACCGCGTTGGTCGTGTAGATGTGGGTGATCTTCACCTGACCGGCCAAGCCATTCTGTTGCAGCAGCGCGACCAGGTAGCGGTACATGTAGCTGCCGACCTGGGTGGCGATCGTCTTGCCCCTGAGGTCGGCCAGTGAGGTGGCGCCGCCCTTCTTGGTGAACAACCAGGTGTCCTGGCCGACCGTCGCCTGGTTGACCAGCCGGGTGCCGATGCCGCCGGCCTTGGCCGTCAGCGCCGGTGTGTCGCCGAGGGTCGCGAGGTCGAGCGAGCCGCCGGAGATCGCCGCGCTCAAGTCCGGTCCGTTCTTGAAGGGAATGAACTTCACCGCCTTCACGCCCGCGGCCTTGAGACCGGGACCGAGGATGCCGGTGTGCTCGGCCCATCCCTCCGGGCCGGCCGGCGTGGGGGTGTTCGAGATGAAGCCGATGCGCAGCGTGTAGCCGTCTTTCTTCGAGTTCGCTCCGGACGCGCTCGAGCACGCGGCCAGCGCGGTGAGGGCCACGAGAGCGACGAGGGCGGCAACAGATCGACGGGGGTGGAGGCGGATCGCAGACATGAATGTTCCTCGGTGGTAGGGCGGATGCCCGGCGCAGGCGCGGCGGGCGCAGTTGTCAGGTGGGGCAGCCGCAGTTGTCAGGGGTAGGGCAGTGGCCAACCGCGGAGCCGACCCGGCTACTGGACGGAGACTCCGGGCAGGTGCGCGGCGACGAGTTCGGGCAACTCCGGATTGCGGTCGCGGAGGCTGCCCGGCGTGCGTCCGTGGCCCCAGCCGATCCAGGTGCGGTAGTCGCCGAGGTGGCCGGCGGCGGCGAGCGCTGCTTCGTCCCGGTAGGGCGAATCGGGCTCGGCCGGCCCGGCCAACGGGGCGACGAACAGCGCGTCGACCGGGCAGTAGGCCTCGCACAGGAAGCAGGTCTGACAGTCGCTCTGGCGAGCGATCACCGGATGCTTGCCGGGCACGGCGTCGAAGACATTGGTCGGGCAGACGTCGACGCACTTGTCGCAGTCGATGCACCGCGCGGCCGACACGATCTCGATCACGACGCCAGCTCCTCGACCGCGAGCTCAGTGCCGGCCGCGGTGCCCTCGGCCTGGACCCACACCTCGTCCAGGCCGCCGGTGCGCAGCCGATGGGCCCAGCCCGGCACGGTGTCGGGGTGATCGTCCCGGCGGTGCATCGCCCGGGACTCGGTCCGTGCCTCGGCCGCCCGGTACATCCACCGCGCGTGCGCGACCATCGCGACCGCCTCGCGGGCGCGCTGCGGATTGGCGCCGACGTCCAGGGAGGGGACGGCGTCGGTCCACAGCTCGTCCAGGCGGGCGAGGGAGTCCCGCAGGCCCGGGCCGGTGCGGAACAGGTTGCGCTCGAGCGGCAGCACCTCGTCCTGGACGGCCCGGATCACGTCGGCGGCCGGGGTCGAGCCGGGCAGCAGGCCGTGCCGGCCGGCCGCGGTGACGCTGCTGCGCAGACGGCGGGCGAAGCGGGCGGCCGTGGCGCCGGCGATCGTGCCAGACGAGATGGCCCAGGCCCCGTTGTGACTGCCGCCGCCGCTGCGGCCGCCGGTAATCAGCTCGCGGGTGGCGACGTCACCCGCGGCGTAGAGCCCGGGCACGGTCGTCTCGCAGCCGTCGCCCGACAGCGCCAGGCCGCCGGTGCCGCGGACCGTTCCTTCCAGAACCATGCGGACCTCGAACAGGTCGCGGAAGACGTCGATGCCGGCCTTGTCGTAGGGCAGGAAGAAGTTGGGCTGCGCCCACCGCAACGACTCGTGCAGCTGCGGCGGGGCGAGGTCGAGCCGGGCGAACACCGGTTCGCTGAGCATCGCCCGGGGCACGGCGTGGCGGCCGGCGAACCCGGGCGGGACGTCGAGCGGCGTGCCGTCGCCGTGGTAGTAGCGGGCGAACTGGTACATCCGACCCTTGGTCTGCGCCCCGAACGCCGGAGCCATCCCGTAGCTGCTCGAGAACTCCATGCCCGAGAGCTCGGCCCCGAGCTCGGCCGCCATGAGATGTCCGTCGCCCGTGTCGGGGTTGCAGCCCAGGGCGCCGGACAGGAACGCGCAGCCGCCGGTGGCCAGGACGACCGCACCGGCCCGGACCGTCCAGGCCTCGTTGCCGCGCTGGCGGTGCACGCCCCTCGCCCCGCTCACCACGCCGTCGACATCGCGCACGAGGTCCAGCGCCGGGCTCTGGTCGAGGATGCGGACGCCGGCGCGTTTGACCTGGCGGCGCATGAGGCGCAGGTACTCCGGACCCTGCAACGAGCTGCGGCGTACCTGCCCGGTCGCGTCGGTCGGGTACGGGTAGCCCCACCGGGCGAGTCGGTCGACCTGGCGCCACGTGAGGTCGAGCACGCATTCCATCCATCGACGGTCGGTGAGATAGCCGCCCTCGACCTCCCGGCGTTCGATCGACTCGAGCCGCGCCGAGCCCTCCGGCGGCACGTACCAGAGATTGTTGCCGCCGGCCGCCGCAGCGCCCGACGTGCCGCAGTAGCCCTTGTCGGCCAGGACGACCTGCGCGCCGGCCTCGGCGGCCGCGATTGCGGCCCAGGTCCCGGCCGGCCCTCCTCCCAACACGAGAACATCGGCGTCGAGCCGGCCGTCGGCGGGGGTGGTCATTCCGTTACCCCCAGCTGGGCGAGGAGCTCACGCCGCAGTCCGACGTAGCCGCTCGACTCGAGCGTGCGGGGCCGCGGTAGGGAAACGGCGACGTCGTGCACGATGCGCCCCTCGGCCATGACGAGGGCCCGGTCGGCCAGCCGCAAGGCCTCGTCCACGTCGTGCGTCACGAGCAGGACGGCTGGGGCGTGTTTGGCCCACAGGTCGGCCACCAGCTGCTGGGCGGTGATGCGGGTCAGCGCGTCCAGGGCGCCGAACGGCTCGTCCAACAGCAACAGATCGGGCTGCCGGACCAGCGCGCGGGCCAGCGCCGCCCGTTGGGCCTCGCCGCCGGACAGTGTGGCCGGCCACGCGCCGGCGCGATGTTCGAGCATGACCTCGCCCAGCGCGGCCAGCGCCTCGGCGCGGCCGGCGCCGGGGACGCCCAGTACGACGTTGCGCCACACGCGCTTCCACGGCAGCAGCCGCGGGGCCTGGAACGACACCGCGCGGCGCCGGGCCACGACGACCTCGCCCGTCACCTCGGCGTCGAGGCCGGCCACGATACGCAGCAGCGTGCTCTTGCCGCAGCCGCTGGCGCCCAGGAGCGCGACGAACTCTCCCGCGCCGATCTCGAGGTCCAGGTCGGCGATGATGCCGCGATCTCCGAAGGACCGCGAGATGCCGTTCAGGCTGACCGCGGTCGCCTGCTTGACGGTGGCGCTCATGTCAGACTCCCACCGCGCGCGGGCGCCACGAGAGCAGTAGGCGCTCGAGAGCGCGGACGACCAGGTCGACCGTCAGGCCCAGCAGGGCGTACACGACCAGGCAGACGACGATCGTGTCGGTCTGCAGGAGCTCCTGGGCCGTCGACATCAGGTAGCCGAGGCCGGAGGTCGCGCTGATCTGCTCGGCGAAGACCAGGGCCAGCCAGGCGATGCCCAGTGAGAGCCGGAGCCCGACAAGCAACTGCGGCAATGCGCTGGGCAGTACGACGTGGCGGACGATCCCCAACCGCGACAGGCCGAGCGTGCGCCCGGCCTCGACGAGCGCCGGGTCCACCGATCGGATGCCGCCGGACAGGTTGAGGTAGATCGGGAAGCACGCGGCCAGAGCGATCAGGACGACCTTCGGGGTCTCGCCGACGCCCAGCCAGACGATCAGCAGCGGGACGAGCCCGACGAACGGGACCGTGCGCAGCATCTGGACCGGCGCGTCGACGATGTCCTCTCCGATGCGGCTCAGGCCGGACACGAGTGCGAGCCCGATGCCGGCGGCCAGCCCGAACACCAGCCCGAGCAGTACCCGGTGCAGCGAGCTGGCGAGGGCGGAGCCGAGTTCGCCGTCGGAGATCAAATGGACCGCGGCGTTCCAGACGGCGCGCGGCGAGCCGACCACGGTCGGCGACAGCGAGCCGGTACTGCTGGCGAGCTGCCATGCCCCTAGAGCCAGCGCGACGCCGAGCAGCCGGCTCAGCGGTCGGGGCACCCAGAGGCGACGGCGCCGCCCGTGGTCGAGACGCTCCACCTCGATCGCGGCACCGAGGGTCGTCGCAACGACGCCGGGCCGCGGGACGGCGGGCGCGGGCGAGATATCAGTCGACGGATCCTGGGCCAGCGGCACGGCGACAGGATCGAGCCGGGTAAGACTAGTCATGATGCTCCGAACGAAGGCGATTGGCGTCGGGCGCGGGTCCGCCGAGACGGCGGACAGGGAAGCGGTCGCGGATCAGCGACGGGCTTCGGTCAGCGACAACAACATGCGGACGCGACGCGGACGAGGTCGATATGACCTCGGCGCACGAGCAGCAATCGCGGGTTCACCGATGCAACATATCATCTCTATCGGATTAGTAGAGTAATGAAGCGAGCGTCACACTCGGCCGCACCAGCGCCGGAGGAGAAGTTGCCTCTGGGACCGATTCGTCAAGACCGGCACTGAGGATCTTCACCGCCAGTCAATACGCGCGGGGTACGGCGGCACGAGCCGACGTCCCTGCTGATCCCTGTCCGTGCACTCCCCTGCGCCGATGATCACAACCCGCTTCGCAGGACCTGAGTTCACGGTGTTGTGGTCTTGCCGAAGTACATGAGTTCCCAGAGCGCTGGTGCGGTCGCGGTCTCGCGGTCGCCGGCGTCGGTGATGTGCTCGACGGTGACTTGGCCGGTGAAGCGCATGTATGCGCCGTCGAATCCGGCGAGTTTGGCAAGGAGACGCTTGGGGCCGGTGACGGATTCGATCATGCGGTCCGCCACAATTGTGTTCTCGCGGACGAATGTGATGCGGTAGTGCTCGCCCCCGTGGCCACTGGCGTCGTAGTCGTAGATCGTGGTGTCGGCGACTGGTTTTCCTGTGACGGGGTCGGAATGCTCGTCTGCCTTCTCGAAGCGCACCAGGGAACTGTTGTCGGCCAGGATCGTGCCGCCCTTGGCGAGCATGAAGATCGGTACCTCGGTGTAGCCGTACTTTCGCTCCGCGGTGATGTTGGAGGCGATGACGCAGTAGTCGCCGGCTTCGGCGCGCGCCCAGTACCAGTGGTTGATCAGCTGCGGCATCGCGCTGTCGCCCCAGTTGTGGTCGTGGTAGCCGGTGCCGGTCAGCGTCCGGGTCTCGCCGTCAACGGTGAGGGTGGCCTGGACAGTGCCCTGAGGGACGGAGGGCAGCCACGCGAACAGGTGCGGCTGGTCGTGTCCGAACAGGATGTGCCCGGTGTTCGGCCGCCAGGACGGGACCTGCCCGGTGAGGGTGACGTCTGCGGTGACGCCGTCGATGTCGACGTGGATGGCGTAGCTGTGCAGGTCTCCGGCGAAGG
>JAOPVG010000504.1 GCA_025966255.1 Jatrophihabitans sp. | reverse complement strand
GTCATCGCGTTCTGGATCTCCGTCATCCACGGCCTGTTCGGGGTGAAAGAAACCGCGACCGGCTCATCGGAGATACTCGCCGCAATCGCCGAATACAGCGCCGTCGCATTCGGACTCACCGTCGTCGTGACGCTGCTCCTCCAGCGGCGCTCGAAGACACAGTCGCCGTTACGTCCCGCGCCGATAAACTCACGCCCGGCATTCATCATCCACAAAACCCAGCGCGGATGAAAACGACGTTAGGGCGCCATTCGCCGAATGGGTCTCGAACGCGCCACGCTAACGGTGGACTGAGACGACCTCATCGAAGTACCCGCTGGCGACTTGGTCCCCCACGAATGGGGACTGGCCACGATCTTCGTGCCCCGCGCAGGTACCGCGCGGCCGAACGAAAGCGTCGCTGTCAGGACTGGATGAAGGCGAGCAGGTCGGCGTTTATGGTCTCGGCTTGGGTGGTGGGCATGCCGTGTGGGAAGCCGGCATACGTCTTCAGCGTCCCGTTCTGGACGAGCTGCGCGGACAGCGGCGCGGAGTCCGCGTAGGGCACGATCTGGTCGTCGTCGCCGTGCATCACCAACACCGGCACCGTCATCTTCTTCAGGTCCTCGGTGAAATCGGTCTGGGAGAAGGCGACGATGCCGTCGTAGTGGGCTTTCGCGCCGCCCATCATGCCCTGGCGCCACCAGTTGTCGATGATCGCTTCGGACGCTTCCACGCCGGGCCGATTGAATCCGTAGAACGGTCCGGACGGCAGGGCGCGGAAAAACTCGGAGCGGTTGGCGGCCAGTTGAGCTTGCAGGTCGTCGAAGGCGCTCTTCGGCAAGCCTCCCGGGTTCGCCTCCGTCTGCACCATCAGCGGCGGTACTGCGCTGATCAACACGGCCTTCGCGATGCGGCTCTCGCCGTGGCGGCCGATGTAGCGCGCGACCTCGCCTCCGCCGGTCGAGTGACCGACGTGAACCGCACCCTGAAGATCGAGATGCGCGGTCACCGCGGCCAGGTCGTCGGCGTAGTGGTCCATGTCGTGACCATCGCTGGTCTGTGTCGAGCGGCCGTGTCCACGCCGGTCGTGGGCGATGACCCGGTAGCCATGCTGCAAGAAGAACAGCATCTGCGTGTCCCAGTCATCCCCGGACAGCGGCCAACCGTGGCTGAACACGATCGGCTGACCCGTGCCCCAGTCCTTGTAGAAGATCTCCGTGCCGTCGGTGGTCGTGATCGTGCCCATGTCATGCCTCCTTGATCCGTGGGGGACGCAAACATCCCGATAGGCCGGCGCAGCTGCCGTGACCGGGCTTCGCCCGTATCACCTACGCCGGATTGTCTCGCGCCCACCGTTCAGTCCGCGTTGGCGTCGGTCGGCAGCCATGGCCCGACTGCGCCAGGCATCGCCATGGCACCATCTGATGCGACGAAAGGGTTGCCCGGTGGATGTGTACTCGATCACCAGCTCGGGGGTTGAGCAGCGACCTGCCGATGAGCTCAAACTGCTGCTTCAGCAGCCGGACGGGTTGATCTGGGTGGATCTGCCGATCGGCCAGGCCGACGAGGCGGCTGTGTTGTCGGGCTTGTTCGGTTTCCACGACCTCGCGGTCCGCGACTGCATCGAGCGCAACCACATCTCGAAGATCCACTTCTACGACGAGCACGTGTTCATGGTGCTGCACGCGCCCGAGCTGGGCAGTGGCGGGCACGTCCACTACGTCGAACTCGACCAGTTCATCGGACCGAACTATCTCGTCACTGTCCACGGCCCGCTCAACCCAATAGTGAATCCCGAGGTCGCCTTCGCCGATACCCGCCACGTGCTGCAACGTATAGAACGTGATGAGCTACGTCCGCGCACGCCGATGGAGTTGTCCTATGCCATCTCATCCGCGCTCGTCCGTCGCGAGATCGATCTCGTGGCCGGACTGGCTCGAGAGTCAGGGCGGCTTGAACAGCAGGTCACCGACGATGACCGCGACGACGATCCGGAGGCGTTGCTCGAGGATTTGTTCGAGGTAGGACACCAACTGCTCGCCATCCGCACCATGGCCACGCACACCGCGGAGACCTACCGGGGCATGGCCAGACGAGTGCGGTCCGTTGCCGACCAAGACAAGCCGTTGATCGGCGAACTCGCCGACCGGTTCGAGATGGTGCGCAGCATGGCTGACGGTCAGAAGGAGTTCGTGCACGGCGTGATTGAGTTCTTCCAGACGCGCGCGAGCACCCACATGACGATTGCCGCCGAGGCTCTCGCCACGACGGCCGTGCAGCAGAACAACGACATGCGCCGCATCACGGCCTGGGTTGCAATCATCGCCGTGCCGACGGCAGTCACCGGATTCTTCGGGCAGAACGTGCCCTATCCAGGCTTCGGTGAACGGGCTGGGTTCGTCGCGTCAATCGTGATCATGATCTGCGCCGCCGCTGTCCTCTTCGCAATCTTCAAGACCAAGAAATGGCTCTGAACTGATCACCGGTATGCGCGTCCGACCGATCGTCCCTCTCTCGATCGACACATCACACCAGAAGCCTCATCACCGGTCGGCTGGGGTATGTACGGGCGACCTCGGTGAATCGCGCGGCGGAGAACATGGCCATGGTCCCGGTAAAGACCGCCGATCCGCCGACGCGAGCAGCGGTCAGGGCCGCGACATCGACCGGATGACCCTCCACCGCCAGCGCTCCCCGCTCCCGGGCGAACTCGACAGCCGCCTTGAGCAGGGCTGACCCGACGCCGGCGCCCCGGTGGCGACCGTCGACGGCGAAGCAGGTCACCCACCAAGCACCGGGATCGTCCGTGAGGACCCTTGACAACGCTCGGTTGCCGCTCACCCCTGGGAAATCGGAACGGGGCCCGACCCTGGTCCACCCGACCGGCTGATCCTCAACATAAGCAAGAAGCCCGGGCGGCACCGCGGCCTGCGTGATCTCCCGCCGCAGCGCCTCGCGATTGTCCGGTCCCGGATTCGAAGCCGCGTCCGGGCTGGGTGCGGAGCCGAGAAAGCGCCGGCACCAGCACCACGAAGGATCTTCACCACGCCGACCGAAGACCCTGACGACGTCGCTCCACCGCTCTGCAGTGGCCGGCCGCACCTGCACAGACATCCCCCAATTCTAGGTATCGGTGGATCCGGCTATACCCGGATGTGCGCCGGAAGTCCGAACCGGGTGAGGTCGGCGGTGAGAAACGCGGTCACCTCGGCCACCCGTCCGCCTTGGATGGTCAGGACGTCAAGACCGCCGGGCACGTACCTCCCCGCGGGCTCGTCCCACAGGTAGGTGCCGAAGGCGAGCTGGCTGTTGGCCGTGGTGGGGAGGAAGCGCCAGCGCGACTGCAGCGGCCCACGCAGCAGGAAGGCGCGTATCTCGTCCCGGCCGCGGTACCACTCGGGAAGCGGCGGCATCGAGTAACGGGCATCGTCGGTGAGCAGCGCGACCATCGCGTCGACATCACCCGACTCCCAGGCCTCGGTCCAGCGAGCGACGAGGGCATTGGTCGCCTTCTCGCCGAGGTCGTGCAGGACGCTTTGTTGAGTCGGCGCGGCCGAGTCGATTGCCTTCCGGGCGCGCTGCAGGGCACTGTTCACGGATGCGGTGGACGTGTCGAGCTGTTCGGCCACCTCGGCGGCCGAGAACCCGAGCACCTCGCGCAGGATGAGTACTGCCCGCTGGCGGGCGGACAGATGCTGCAGTGCCGCGACGAACGCGAGCTCGACGCTCTCGCGGGCCAGGTACCGGGCTTCCGGTGATAGGTCGGGGTAGGGCTCGAGCCAGCTGATCTCGGTCGTCGGCGAGCCCGGTGCGACGCCGACCGGCAGATCCCGCCGGGCGCGCCGCTCGAGGGCGGTAAGGCATCGGTTGGTTGCGATCTTGTAGAGCCAGGCGCGGACGAGGCCGCGCTCATCGAGGGTGGGCACACTGCGCCAGGCGCGGATCAGGCTCTCCTGCACCGCGTCCTCGGCGTCCTGCAATGAACCGAGCATCCGGTAGCAGTGGGCGCGCAGCTCGCCGCGGTATGGGGCGATCAGCGTCTCGAAGGCACCGGAGTCGCCCGACCGCGCGGCATCGAGCAGCTCGGCCGGCGCGGTCATCCGCCCATCATCGCGCCTCGCGATGAGTTCGGGTGTCTGCGCGGGTTACACCCTCGAGAGCCGATCACGAGGAGAAACCATGACCGACGAACAGCAGATCCGCACCCTGATAGCGGGCTGGGCCGGGGCCGTCCACGACGGCAATCTGACCACCGTGCTGGCCGACCACGCGCCGGACATCGTCATGTTCGACGTGCCGCCGCCCGAACGGGGCGTCCGCGGTCTGGACGCATATCGCGAGACCTGGCCCGGGTTTTTCGAATGGCAGGCCTCCGGCGCGCTGTTCGAGATCGATTCGCTGGATGTCACAGCCGGAGCGGACGTCGGATTCGCGTTCGCGTTGCTGCGCTGCGGCACCGCCGCGGACTTCGATCACGACCCGGAGCGCCGACTCCGGCTCACCATCGGTCTACGCAAGGTGGACGGCCGCTGGGTCGTCACGCACGAGCACCATTCGTTCGCAGACCGGACCGAGTCGTCCGACGGGCCGGCCGCCCAAATCCCGGGCAGGGCATGACGAGTAGACCGATCGCCACGGGTGAGCTCGAGCTGGATGTGTCCAGTCTTTGGACTTCTCGCTGCCCCGTTGGTGATGCGACGGCGTTATCTGCCCGGGCGGGTCGTGTGGTGCCGCCAATGCCCGCGCGACCAGCCGCGATGCGAAATGTCCCATGCCTCAGACATCTCCACGATTACGCAATACACCGCCACCCCGACAGCGACACCGGCCATGACGACCCCGAACACGAGAAGATTCAACCCCATGCCGACCACATCCTCTCGTCTGATGTGTAGGGGTCCACTTTAGCGCTTGTATGGGACACCAGGAGGTGGTGCGACAGCGCGGATTAGCGCCGAGTCCAGCCCGCCTACCGCTACGACGTCGCGGGGTGCAGGATCGAACCATGACGAGTCCGCGGGCCGGGCAACCGCCGGCGCCAGAGGATCTGATCGACCTCGCTGCACTGGAGAGCGCGTACTACGACCAGCACCCCGACCCGTCGATCGCTGAGCAGCGGGTCAGCTTCGGCACGAGCGGGCACCGAGGGTCGTCGCTCAACACGACGTTCAACGAGGATCACATCCTCGCGACCAGCCAGGCCATCTGCGAGTACCGGGCCAGCAAGGGCATCGACGGGCCGCTGTTCCTCGGCGCCGACACGCACGCGTTGAGCGGGCCGGCCACCGCGTCCGCGATCGAGGTCTTCGCGGCGAACGGCGTCACTGTGCTGATCGATTCCCGCGAGCGCTTCACGCCGACGCCGGCCGTGTCCCGCGCGATCCTGGCGCACAACGAAGGCCGCTCCTCCGGTCTGGCCGACGGCGTCGTCGTCACGCCCTCCCACAACCCGCCGTCGGACGGGGGCTTCAAGTACAACCCACCCGATGGCGGCCCGGCCGGTACCGACATCACTGGCTGGGTCCAGGACCGCGCCAATGACCTGCTCGGCGCCAAGGGTCACGGCGTGCGGCGCGTAACGCACGAGCAAGCCCTGGCGGCCGACACAACCGGCCGCTACGACTTCCTTGGCGAATACGTCGACGCGTTGCCGCGGGTCATCGACCTGGACGCGGTCCGCGCGGCCGGAGTGCGGATCGGTGCCGATCCGTTGGGAGGCGCCAGCGTCGACTACTGGGGCGAGATCGGCGACCGGTACCGGCTCGACCTCACCGTGGTGAACGACAAGGTCGACCCGCAGTTCGCGTTCATGACTCTCGACTGGGACGGCAAGATCCGCATGGACTGCTCGTCGCGGTACGCGATGGCCTCGCTCATCGCCAAGCAGCACGAGTTCGACATCGCCACCGGCAACGACACCGACGCCGACCGGCACGGAATCGTGACGCCCGACGGCGGCCTCATGAACCCCAACCACTACCTGACCGCGACCATCGCCTATCTGTTCGAGCATCGGACGGAATGGCCGGCCGGCGCCGCCGTCGGCAAGACGCTCGTCAGCTCGTCGATGATCGACAAGGTCGCCGAGAGCCTGTCCCGGAAGCTGCTCGAGGTGCCCGTCGGCTTCAAGTGGTTCGTCCCCGGCCTGCGCGACGGGTCAGTGGCCTTCGGCGGCGAGGAGAGCGCCGGCGCGTCCTTCCTCCAGCGGAACGGATCGGTGTGGACCACCGACAAGGACGGCATCATTCTGTGCCTGCTCGCCTCGGAAATCACGGCCACCACCGGCAAGACGCCCTCCGTCCTCTATCGCGAATTGACTGCCGAGCACGGCGACCCGGCCTACGCCCGCGTCGACTCACCGGCGACCCGCGAGGAGAAGGCGATGCTCGCCAAGCTGTCGCCCGAGCAGGTCACCGCCGACACGCTCGCCGGCGAGAAGATCATCGCGAAACTGACAAAGGCGCCGGGCAACGGTGCGCCGATCGGCGGCCTGAAGGTGATCAGCGAATCGGGTTGGTTCGCCGCGCGACCGTCCGGCACCGAGGACGTCTACAAGCTCTACGCCGAGTCGTTCCGCGGCCCCGACCACCTGGCCCAGATCCAGGACGAGGCCCGGGCGATCATCTCGGCCGCGCTCGCCGGCTGATCACTCGTCTCGGTGGCCACGGCAGCACAGCGACGGAGCTGAGACGAAAGCGAAACGCATCCGGAATCCCCGGTTCACGGCCCGCCGATGGAATCGGCCCATGCCGATCAAGAAGGCCAGTCCATGGCCGTGAACCCATCGAGCTTGACGACCGATCAGCTCAACACCTTCATCAAGGCACGACTCGTGATCTCGGGGATCGATCTGAACCAGTTCCCCACTGCGCCCGATCCGGTGACGGGCGCGCCGACTCAGGATCAGGTGCTCGCCTCGATGCGGTCCTTCATCCTCACCAACCCGGCCGCCATCAACACCTGGCGGCCGATCGTCGCCAGTGCCTCGGCGTCCGACGCCACGAGGCTGAGCCTCATGCTGGATCCCCCGCTCGAGTACCCGTCGATCACCGAGGCCTGGGCCGACCACGTGAGCACCGGATGAGCGCGCGCGAGGTGAACCGACGGATCTTCCTGGCCCGGTCCGCAGCGATCGCCGCCGGCGCCGCGGCGGCCCCGGCCCTGATCGGGGTCGAACCGGCAGCGGCCGCACCGGCGCCGGCCAAGTCTGCGCCGAAGGTCCCGACCGTTGTCGTGCGCAGCGCCGCGGTCGATGACCCCACCGAGGCGACCATCGCCGAAGCGGTCACATTGATACGTCGCGGCGACCTGAGTTCGACCGACCTCGTCTACGCCCAGTTGGATCGCATCTGGAAGTACGAGCACACCTACCTGGCGTTCAACGCGATCACCGGCGACGAGGCGCTGGCCGCGGCCAAGAAGCAGGACAAACACCGCACCGGCCTGCTGGGCGGGATCCCGTTGTGCATCAAGGACAACTACTTCACCGAGGGCATCCCGACCACCGCCAACTCGTTCATCTTCCAAGACTTCGTGCCGCCCTACGACGCCACATCCGTGGCCCGCCTCAAAGCGGCCGGCGGTCTGGTGATCGGCAAGGGCCAGATGGGCCCGCTGGCAACCACCAGGGCGACCACCCCGAACGGCACGATCACCACCGTCAATGCCTGGACGCCCACCGACATCACCGTCGACCCCGGCGGCTCGTCCACCGGCCCCGGTTGCGCGGTTGCGGGCCGGATGGCGACATCGTCGATCGGAACGCAGACCGGCGGCAGCATCGTGAACCCGTCGATGGCCCAGAACCTCACCGGGCTCAAGCCAACGATGGGACGCACCTCCATCTACGGCGTCATCCCGCTGTCGTACACCCGCGACCACTCCGGGCCGTTGGCCCGCGACGCCCTCGACGCCGCGATCATGCTGACAATCATGGCCGGGTCCGACCCGAACGACGTGCGGACCCAAGGCCTGCCGCCGGTGCCGGACTTCATCACGTCGGCGCTGCCGGTGTTCGACCGCAAACACCGCGTGATCATGCGCCGAAAGACCCGCATCGGCGTACCTCCGGACTACCTCGCCGGCACCGTTGCGGCCGACGTGCTCGCGCTGCGCAAGGCATTCCTGAACACAATGTCCGACATCCCCGGCGCCACCGTTGTTCAGACCAGCTATCCCGACGACTGGAACCTGCTCACCGGTGTGTTCAACAACGTACGGCTCAGCGAGCGAGCGGAGGAACTGCTGCCGTTCCTGCAACAGGATCCGCGGTTGCTCGGCGTCTCGTCGCTGTCGTGGCTGCAGGGTCTGTTCCTGTCCGGCGACGAGTGGGTCACCGGCCAGCGCGCCAAGACCCATCTGTTGCGCGAGGTCCTCGACGTCTCGATGGCTAGGTGCGATGTCCTCTTGCAGACCGGTCCGACGCAGTTCGATCAGATCGGGTTGCCGGAGCTGGCTCTGCCGATCGGCTTCAACGCCGTCGGCGCCAACCCGAAGGTGCCGGTCGGCACCATCATCGGTGGCCGCCCGTACGAGGAACACCTGCTCCTCGAGATCGCGGCCGCATACCAGGCCGTCACGAGCTGGCACCACGAGCGACCGGCCGATCCGCCGGTTGCAGCGACGCCGAACCGGGCGGCCTCGGTGCAGGCGCGAGTGGCCAGAGCCGCGGCGGCGACGCC
>JAOPVG010000369.1 GCA_025966255.1 Jatrophihabitans sp. | reverse complement strand
AGCAACTGCACCGCTACTACGGCGACCTGTTCGGCTGGGAGTTCGACACGAGCGGCGCGGTCGCCGAGTCGGTGTCTCAGCCGGGGAACTACGGGTTCGTGCAGCCGGACAGCCCCGATGGCGTCGGGATCCCGGGCGGCGTCGGCGGCGGCACCGGCTACGACGGGCGCGTGATCTTCTACGTCGGCGTACCCGACGTCGAAGTCGCGCTGCAAACGGCCGAGAGCCTCGGCGGAACGCGCCGGATGGGCCCCGACCGAGCACCGGGCCGCGACCTCGTCGTCGGCCACTTCACCGATCCCGAAGGCAACCTGATCGGCGTGGCCGGCCCGGCGTAGGTCCGTCGCGCTCGGCGTTGTGGACGATCTGCGATACGTACGTCGCCAACGGTCCCTGGGGGATACTCGAGCCGATGACTGACCTTCCGATCGCGCGGCACCTGCTCCGGGCCAGGGATCTTGCCGACGCCCGGTACGCCGACGCACTGGACGTCAGTGTGCTCGCGCAAGCGGCCGGATTGTCTGCTGCCCACTTCAGCCGGGCGTTCCGTAAGGCCTTCGGCGAGTCTCCGCACGCCTATCTGCTGACCCGCCGCCTGGAGCGGGCCGCGGCGCTGCTGCGCAATACCGACAATTCCATCGCCGACATCTGCGTCGCGGTCGGGCTGACGAGCATCGGCTCGTTCACCACCAGTTTCAAGCGCATGTTCGGAACCACGCCGACCGCGTATCGTGCCGCGTTCCCGCCGGCGTCGACCTTCGCGCGCGTCCCGGCCTGTGTCGTGCGCGCCTACAGCCGCCCGCAACTGCGCACGTTTCGAGAAGACGATCGTCCTGGTCGAACCCTAACGTCGGGTGTACCAACAACAGACAGCGGAGGACACCATGTTCAAGATCGCCAACGCCCAGCTTTGGGTGCATGACCAGGACGAGGCGCTTGCGTTCTACACCGGCAAGCTCGGTATGGAGGTGCGCTCGGATGTCACGATGCCCGAGATGGGCAATTTCCGCTGGCTGTGCGTAGCCCCGGTCGGTCAGGCTGACATCGCGATCGTGCTGATGGCCATCCCCGGGCCGCCGGTGATGGACGAGCACACAGCCAAGGAGGTGCGGGCGCTCATGGCCAAGGGCTTCGCCGGCACGGTCTTCCTCACCACCGACGACTGTCAGGCGTCCTACGACGACCTCCGCGCGCGTGGGGTGGAGTTCGTCGAGCCCCCGGAGGAGCGTCCGTACGGGATCGACGCGGCATTCCGTGATCCGTCCGGCAACAACTTCCGGCTCACGCAGGTGCGCGAACTCGCCTCCGCCTGAGCGGCGGTAGGTTCATCCCGTGCGAGCTGTCGCCATGGGTGCACCCGACGCGAACCAGCGGGGGGTCACGGCGTGACGCTGGTTGCCGGGATCGATTCGTCGACGCAGTCCTGCAAGGTCGTCGTCCGGGACGCCGACACCGGGGCGCTCGTGCGCTCGGGCACGGCGGCGCACCCGGACGGCACCGAGGTGGATCCGGAGCGGTGGTGGTCGGCGCTGCAGATCGCGCTGGCCGGGGCCGGCGGGGTGGACGACGTTGCCGCGATCGCGGTCGGGGCCCAGCAGCACGGCCTGGTCGGCCTGGACGAGCAGGGCAGCGTGGTCCGGGACGCTTTGCTGTGGAACGACACCCGGTCGGCCGGCGCGGCGGACGATCTGGTTGCCGAGCTTCCGGACAGCGCGGCCGGCTGGGCGCGCCAGACCGGCTCGGTGCCACTCGCCAACTTCACTGTGACCAAGCTGCGCTGGCTGGCCACTCATGAGCCCGAGAACGCGGCGCGTACCGCCGCAGTCTGCCTCCCGCACGATTGGCTGACCTGGCGGCTCCGCGGGTCGACCGACATCACGGCGCTCACCACCGACCGAGGCGACGCGAGCGGCACCGGCTACTGGTCACCGGCCGAAGAGCGCTATGTGCCCGAGTTGCTCCGGCTGGCCATGGGCCAGGAACCCCTCGTGCCGACCGTGCTCGGCCCCAGCGCCTCCCCCGGCCACACGACCGGCGGCGCCCGGCTCGCGGCCGGAACCGGGGACAACGCCGCGGCCGCGCTCGGCGTCGGGGCGACCAGCGGCGACGTGATCGTCTCCATCGGCACGTCCGGGGTCGTGAGCGCGGTCAGCGACACCCCCACCGCGGACCCGACCGCGATCATCTCGGGATTCGCCGACGCCACCGGGCGCTACCTGCCGCTGGTCTGCACCCTGAACGCCGCGCGGGTGCTGAGCGCGACCGCGACCATCCTCGGCGTCACGCTCGACGAGCTGTCCCGCCTGGCCCTCGCCGCGCGACCCGGATCGGACGGGCTGGTGCTCGTGCCCTATCTCGAAGGTGAGCGCACGCCGAACAAGCCCGACGCGACCGGAGCGCTGCACGGCCTGCAGCTGCGCAACTCGACGCCGGCCCACGTTGCCCGCGCCACCGTCGAGGGACTGCTCTGCGGCCTGGCGGACGGGCTGGATGCCCTGCGCGACAAGGGGATCGCCGTCAATCGCGTGCTGCTCGTCGGTGGCGGGGCGCGCTCCGAGGCGGTGCGCCGCATAGCGCCGACTGTGCTGGGCGTTCCCGTCGCAGTCCCGCCGCCGGCCGAGTATGTCGCGGACGGCGCCGCCCGCCAGGCCGCCTGGATGCTGTCCGGAGAGCCGGAGCCGCCGTCGTGGACGACCGGATCAGCCGAACGCTTCGAGGCACCGGCGCAGCCGGCGATCCGGGCACGCTACGCCGAGGTGCAGAACCTCACCGCTAATCGACTCTGACCGAAGTCACCCGTTGCGCGGACCCGGCGGCGTGGTGTGATCGTGGTAGCCCCGCATCCAACCGGAAGGTCTGTCATGTCTGATCGCACGTATCGCGTCACCGAGATAGTCGGGAGCTCACCGGAAAGTCTCCACCAGGCCATCCGCAACGGCGTAGCCCGCGCCGGTCAGACCCTGCGCAACCTGGAGTGGTTCGAGGTGACCGAGATCCGCGGTCAGATCGCGGACGGCGAGGTGGCCCATTTCCAGGTCGGCCTCAAGGTCGGCTTCCGGCTGGATGAGATCGAGGCGTAACGGCTGCCGCCGGGCGCAGGCGCAGGGTGACGACCTGGAACGGTGTCAGGCTCAGGCCGACGTCCGGCCCATCCACCGAGATCGGCGCCAAGGCGGCGATCTCGGGATCCTCCCGTTCGAGCAGATCGCACACCACCGCCCCGGCCAGCTCGAACGAGGCGGTCACGTGGGGGCGGGCGCGGCCACCCGACGACTCGTAGATGCGCACGATCACGTCGCCGGAGTGATCGTCGGCGAGCTTCACCGACTCCACTACGACGGCCGGATCGTCGACGGCGATGAGGGCATCGACCGGCGCCACCCCGGTCAGCCGACGCACGGGCAGATTGGCGCGGTAGCCCTCGCGCACCGCATCGGTGATCTCGGCGCCGCACACCAGTGCGTACGCGAAATGGTGCCGGCCCTGGTCGGTGTCCGGATCGGGATAGCGCGGGCTGCGCAGCAGCGACAGGCGAACCGTGGTGGTCCCCGGCCCGATTGCATCGCCCGGTGGGCGACGGGTGACGTCGTGTCCGTAGGTGCCGTCGTTCACCAGCGCCACGCCGTAGCCCGGCTCGCCGACGTGCAGCCAGCGATGCGCACAGATCTCGAACTTGGCGGCGTCCCACGAGGTGTTCGTGTGCGTCGGGCGACGGACGTGCCCGAACTGGATCTCGGCGCTGGACTGCTCGGCGTGTACGTCGAGCGGAAACGCCACCTTGAGCACGGTCTCCCGTTCGTGCCAGTCGATGTCGCACTCGAAGTGGACGATGCGGGTGCCGGCCGCGAGTGCGATCGTCTGGACGTAGGACGACTCGCCGTCGGTGCGATGCACCAGCACCCGCGCGCACAACGGGTCGCTGGAGTCGAGCTCGACCTTGAGGCAGCTCGTCAGGTCGCGACGCCGGTTGCGGTAGAACTCGTCGAGGTCCCACGCGTCGAACCGATTGGGCGTGTCCGGGTGCAACTGCAGGAGGTTGCCCACTGCGCCCGGTGCGAGCAACTCCCGATCGGCCTCGAGATCGCGGATCGACGCCAGCGTCCCGTCGACGCCGACGACGACCTGAAGCCGGCGGTTGTCGAGCACGATCCCGTCCGCAGAGTGCGTGACCGACACCGGTGCCGAGTGCTCGTCGGATGTAGCGCCAATGCCGAGCGCGGGCACGTCGTCGCGAAGGTGCGGAGCGGCATTGGCGGTGAGCGGCACCGGTCCCGGCTGGACGAGCGCGGCCAGCGAGGCTCCGATGATCGATTCCAACCGCTCGGCCAGCTGGGCGTAGATCGTGCGCGCCTGCCGATGCACCCAGGCGATCGAGCTGCCCGGCAGGATGTCGTGGAACTGCATGAGCAGCGCCTGCTGCCAGATGCCGTCCAGCTCCTGGTACGGATAGGCGTAGCCGCTGCGGACGGCCGCGGTCGTGGCCCACAACTCCGCCTCGCGTAGCAGGTGTTCGGTGCGCCGGTTGCCGCGCTTCATCGCGGACTGGCTCGTGTACGTCCCGCGATGGAACTCGAGGTACATCTCCCCGCTCCACACCGGGGCGTCCGGGTACTCCTCTTCGGCCTGGGCGAAGAACTCGCCTGGCGGGCGGATCGCCACCCGCGGTGAGCCCTCCAGATCGGCGACTCGGCGCGCGATCTCGAGCATCTCGCGGGTCGGTCCGCCGCCACCGTCGCCGTAGCCGAACGGGAGCAGCGAGTGGCGCGAGCGGCCGTGCTCGGCGAAGTTGCGCACGCCGTAGGCCAGCTCCCGACCGGACAGTTCGGAGTTGTAGGTGTCGGCCGGCGGGAAATGGGTGAAGACGCGGCTGCCGTCGATTCCCTCCCACCAGAACGTGTGGTGCGGGAAATGGTTCGTCTGGTTCCAGGACATCTTCTGGCTGACCATGTAGCGGAAGCCGGCGAGCCGGGCCAACTGCGGAAGCGCGGCCGTGTAGCCGAACGAGTCGGGCAGCCATACCTCGCGCGGCTCGAGGCCGAACTCCGCGCGGAAGAACCGCTTGCCGTGAGTGAACTGGCGGACCAGCGCCTCGCCGCCCGGCATGTTGGTATCCGACTCCACCCACATTCCGCCGACGGGAAGGAACTGTCCGGTGTCGACCTTCGCCGCGATGCGCGCGTAGAGCTGCGGGTGGTGCTCGCGCATCCACGCATACTGCTGCGCCGACGAGCAGGCGAAGACAAGCTCGGGATAGTCGTCGGCGAGCGCGACGACGTTGGAGAACGTACGCGAACATTTGCG
>JAOPVG010000368.1 GCA_025966255.1 Jatrophihabitans sp. | reverse complement strand
AGCACTCACCGATGCGCTCCACGAGCACCGCCTGGTCACGGCCGCCGGGCCGGGCGGAGTCGGCAAGACTCGCCTCGCCCTGAGTGTCGCTGCTGACGTCGCTGACCGCTTCGCCGACGGCGTCTGGTACGTCGACCTGGTACCCGTGACCGACCCATTGATGATCGCCCCGGCGATTGCCGATGCCCTCGGCGTCGGTGAGCGCCAAGGTCGCTCGGCGACGGACAACGTCCTCGGGTGGCTGGCCGACCGTCAGGCACTGCTCGTGATGGACAACTGCGAGCACCTGTTGGACGGCGTGGTGGTCCTGCTGGAACGGCTGCTCGCCGGCAGTCCGCGATTGGGCGTGCTCGCCACCAGCCGGGCCAGGCTGCTGGTGCCGTTCGAATGGGTGTACCTCGTGCCAGGGCTGTCGGTCGAAGCCGACGACGACGGCCCGGGCGACGCAGTCGAACTGTTCCTCGGGCGGGCCGCAGCCGGTGGGAGTCCGCCCACCTCCGACGACAAGAAACGCATCGCCGCCATCTGCTTGGGTCTCGACGGCATGGCGCTGGCGATCGAGCTGGCCGCCGCCCGGTTTCCGTCGCTCGGACTCGATGGGCTCGAAGCTGGATTGGCCGACCGACTGCGGCTGCTGACCGGCGGGCCGCGGATCGATGACCGGCATCGTTCGTTGCGCTCGACGCTCGATTGGAGCTATGCGCTGCTGGACGAAGCAGATCAGGCGGCGCTGCGTCGGCTCTCGGTTTTCGCCGGTTCGTTCACGGCCGCAGCCGCGGCGGCAGTTCTGGCCGGTTGGCCGCCGGTGCCGGCCGGCGCAATTCCCACCATCCTGGCCGGGCTGGCCGACCAGAGCCTGCTGATCGCGATCGCGGATCCGAGTGGGACTCGCTACCGCGCGCTGGAGACAATCCGTCAGTACGGCGCCGATCGCCTCGACGACGCAGACGAATCGCTCGAAGCACACTCGCGTCACCTGAGTTGGTGCCTCGACCAGAGCGCGGATCTCGAGCTCGCGTCCCGCCAGTTCGCCGGTGCCTGGCGAGCCGCGTTCGATCAGGTCGCCGACGAGCTGCGGGGCGCACTGGGTTGGGCGACCGCAGATGCTCGACACCGGCCGGAGGCGTACCGGTTGGCGATCGGCTTGGCCGGACTGAGCTTCGCCCGCGGCATGCCTGGCGAGTCACAGCGGCGCTATGAGCAGGCGGCCGTGCTTGCCGCTGACGACATCGCCGCCGCCGACGCCTTGCGCAGCGCCGCGGGTGCCGCCGAGTCGCGACATTTCGGCAACGAGGCATTGCTTTTGCGTCGCGCGGCAGCCGACGCAGCTATCCGCGCAGGTGATCGGTCGGGCGCGGCGGGTGACTTGGCCCGGAATGCTGAGTTGATCAATCGCGGTCCTGGGCTGATGGCGACCGGGCCCGCCGTCGGTGAGGTTGAAGCACTTATCGCTGAGGGGTGGGCGCTGGCTGATGGCGACCTCGCTGCGGAGGCGCGACTACTGACCGCCGAAGCGTTCAACAGCGCCGTCGCCGATCCGGCCACCGTGCAGCTCATCGAGCGCGCTATCGCGCTGGCCCGCCGGATCGACGATCCGCTGACCGAGAGCGCGGCGCTCGACCAGCTCACGGCTGTACAGCTGACCGGTGGCGACGTCCGCGCCGCGGCGGCCAGCGCGTTGCGGCGCACCGAACTGCTGGCCCCGTTGCAGGTGACTGCCTCGGCCGCACTGGAGTTCTTCGACGGTTTCGGCATGGCCGCCGATTGTGCCGTCGCCGCGGGCGACCTACCGGCCGCGAGGAAGCTGGCCGAACGGCTCCGTGACCTGCCGTTCCACCGCGAGGAGGGCCACCTGGCGACCGCGCGGCTGCTCGTCGTCACGACGCTCGCCGGCGACTGGAACGAGACCATTGCGCTGGCGGAGCGATTCCGCGAAGGATGGGACCGCGCCGGCCGGCCCCGTGCGGGCAACCTCAGCCGCGGCGCCTACGCGGCGGCGACCGTCCATGGGCTGCGCGGGGACGACGCCGCGCGGGCCGCCTGGCTGGACATCGTGGACGCGCTGGGGACGCCGGGCCGCTCGCTGTCGGACCTGCACTTCGGCGAGTTCTTCGACGCCCTGCTCCTGCTGCACCGCGGCCGGCCCGAACAGGCGGCGCAGGTGTTGCAGACCCCACCGGAGCAGTTCCAGGAGTGGTACAACGGCATGTGGCGTACCTGGTACGCCGCGCTGTGGGCCGAGGCGGCAGCGCTCCGCGGGGACGAGGACGCCGCGGCCCGCATTCAGCGGGCCCGCGCGGCGACAGCGGGCAATCCGATCGCCACCGCCATCGTCGACCGCGCGGCGGCCCTGGATGTACGAGATGGCGACCGCGACGGTTTGACCGCCGCAGCCGCCGCCCTCGCGGATGCCGGGTGCCGCTACCAGTGGGCCCGGACGCTCGTCTTCATCGGCGGCGAGCAACGCGAGCATGGCGAGACCGTGCTCGCGAGGATGGGCGCGACGCCTATGGTCTGGCCTCCAGAATGATGTTGAACGGCGTCTCGGCTGCCCGGCGCACGTGGGTGAATCCGGCCTCGCGGAGCACTATCGCCAACCGGCGTTCACCGGCCTGTGCCCCGAGTCCCAGCCCCACTTCCTGGGCCAGCGACCCCGGCGTGCAGATCACGGTGGACAGGCCGTAATAGGTTCGCCCGACCGGGTTCAGGTTGTGCTCCAACGCGTCGCCGGCGTTCGGCTCGACCAGCAGCAGCGTGCCGTCCGGGGCCAGAGCTTGCCGGATGCGCCGCGCGGCGCCGACCGGGTCGCCCATGTCGTGCAGCGCGTCGAAGACGCACACGAGGTCGTAGCCGTTGCCGGGGAAATCCTTCGCCGTCGCGACCTCGAACCTCGCCCACTGGTTCACGCCGGCCTCGGCCGCGGCTGCGCGGGCGGTCCGGATCGACGGCTCGTGGATGTCGAAGCCCACGAACGTCGAGCGCTCGAACGCCTCCGCCATGATGATCGAAGACGCGCCGAGTCCGCACCCCACGTCGGCGACGCTCGCCCCTGAGCGCAACTTCTCAACGACTCCGTCCAGCGCGGGCAGCCATTCGTCGACAAGGTGGGCGGCGTAGCCGGGGCGGAAGAGCCGCACGACGCCGGAGAACAGCCGGTGGTCGTGGTCCTGCCAGCCGACACCGGCGCCGGTGCGGAACGCCTCCACGAACACATCGTGGTCGGCGTAGCAGGAGGCGATCGTCTCGAAGGCGCCGCCGAGGAAGACCGGGCTGTCCTCGTTCGCGACCACCATGGCCTGCTCGGCCGGCAGCTCATAGGTGCTGTCGGCCGGGTTGTAGATGACGTAGCCGCCAGCTGCCTGGTTGCCGAGCCATTCACGGACGTAGCGCTCGGCGGTGCCGGTCCGTTGCGCCAGCGTGGCCGACGTGATCGGCCCGGCGCCGGCCATCGCCTTGTACAGGCCCAGCCGGTCGCCGATGTGCAGCAGCAGCCCAGAGATAGCTGCGCCCATGTCGACCACCGCCTGTCCGACGAATGCCTCGAGTTTCGCATCGTCGATTGTCGGGAGTTCCGCTGTCGTCATCCGTGTCTCCGCTCTTCGGCGCAGGTCCCCGATGGATCTACGTGGACGAAGCGTGCTCGCAGGCGCGGGAGCAGGACATCCGTGCCGAGCGCGGATGCCGCCACTGAAATCTCGGGTCCGTGGCGGGCACGGATGCCTGACGGCGCGCACCGGATCAGGGTTGGCGTCAGTCACGAACATCCGCTGGTCGAGCACTTGAAGGAGCATTGACGATGATCCCGTACCTCGCCGTTGCCGCCTTGGCGACCGACCGGCACAACGCCCTGCTGGCCGAGGCGCATGCCACCCGACTGGCCAGGCAAGCTCGGTGCTACCGGCAGCAGACGGGTACCGCGGCGAACCGCCGGTCGCGGCTGCGTCGATTCCGAGGCGGGTCGGCCGCGGCACCCGAATCGCTGGCAGTCACGACCCTCGGCCGGGCGAATGGCCGCTCCCCAGTACCGACCGACCTTGGCTGCGATGCCCCGACGGCCGCTGCGCCAACTGGGGTCTCGACGATGTCCCCGCCCGCGATCACCGCGCGTGGGGGACCGGTC
>JAOPVG010000359.1 GCA_025966255.1 Jatrophihabitans sp. | reverse complement strand
GCGCCAATGCCAGCGTGGCGATCCCGGTCGCCGGCAAGGGCGGTATCCCGCTCAGTGGTGCGGCGGCCGCACTGGTCACCCTGCACGTCGTCACGCCGGCCAAGGCCGGTGGCTTGCAGGTCTACCGCCCCGATCAGCCGCGTCCGAGTTCGCCGACCGTGCTGCAGTTCGCGGCGAAGCAGACCACGTCCAACGTCGTGCTCGCCCCGATCTCCGGCGGCAACATCGAGGTCCACAACTCGTCGGCCGGCGCTACGACCCTGGTCGTCGACATCGACGGCTACGTGCCGGCCACGGCCGTTGGTACGCCGACGACAAAGGGGACGGCACGCTACGTGCGCAACATTGTTGACGGTGGTGTGGGGGACCAGGCAACGATGACGGCCGAGGGCCAGGCGGACGCCGCGAATGGCAATGCGTTCGTCCTCCTGCACATCGGCGCTCAGAGCACCGACAAGGCCGGCGTCGTGCTCAGTGCGACCGAGAAGAAGCTGACGTACCCGCAACTGGTGACGGCCTTGCAGGCGTACCGGACCGGCTTTGCGGCGGGCGGTCACACCGGCCGGATCGCGGTGGCAACGAACAACAGTGGCGACAACTGGAGCGCTTACACAGGGGCGGATCGCGGCACCGACTGGGCAACGAAGGTGATCCAGCCACTCCGTACCGGAGCGCCCGCCGGCGTCGACGTGATCGGCGCCGCCGACTTCGAGGCCGGCTTCGCCAGCACCGAGCCGCAAGCCGAGTCGTGGAAGAACCAGTTCCTCGCGAACATGCCCGGTTCCAACGAGGCGCTGGTCTTCATCGGCTCGGCCGACTTCTGCGCCAAGACCTGGACGGCAGGATCGGCGTGCAACTTCGGCTGGACGTATCAGAAGCTGTACGGACTGGCGGGCGGCGCCCGTACCCTCGCGCTGCCGCAGGTGTATTTCGGGTACATGGCGACCGAGTGGGCCGAGATCAACGCAACCGGTGGCGGCCAGCTGCACTTCCTGGGCGCGCTCACCGAGTTCGCCAGCGACACCGGCACCCTCGAACCAGTTCAGGGCTTTACCGCGCTGAGCCGCGCCGTCTCGTCGATCACCGCGACGCCGATCGATTCGATGGTGGCGGACCTCCGCATTGACGCCTGACGATCAGTTGGCTCGGTGCGGCGTGGCCGGATCGATGCCGTGCGCCGCGAACACCGTGGCAATCGCGTGGAGCGGATCACTGTCGTTGCCGGCGTGACGTAGCGCCAACGCGATGAGGTGGCAGCGGTGCTCGCCGAATGTCATCCCGTTGTCCGGGTAGGCCGCGACCGCCGCGCCGGCCGCGATCGGCTGGCACAGCGGCGGTCGGACAGGAAGCAGGAGCGGGGCCAGGTCGTCGAGCAACGGCGCGGGCAGCGCGTCGAGCGTCGGCAGGTCCAGCACTGCGGCCGCCAGGCGCCGCACCCGCCGCGGGTGGGTCGCGCAGGCCAGCGTCCATGGGGCGGTGGAGCCGCCCAACGAGGTGGTAACCGTCCGGACGAATTCGGCGAGCCGATCCGGACGCGGGGTGAACAGGACGCGTACCGAGCCGGGACGGGTCCGCGGCGGGGTCCATGACTCGCCCCACGTGCGCCACCATCCGTCGGCTCCGATGACGTCGTGCCGGTCGATGACGAGGACACCGTCGCGGGAGGTCCGGAGGCTGCTGCCGGCGTGGGCGTTGCGGTAGATCCCGGCGAGGGGGCGGCGCAGGCGCGGCCCGTCGACGCCGTCAATCTTCGGGTTGAACCATTCGCGGTAAAGCAGGCCGGCGATGCCGCCCCGATCGGCGACCCGCCCGACGACGGCCACCGCCTCGAGCAGCTGAGCCCGCGCCCAGGATGGCCAGGGGTCGGGCGCGGCGCCCCCCGATGATCCTTGTGCCGCGACCGACCCCCGGACCACGATCGGCTCGACCGCCCGGCCGCGCGTGGCGCGAAGGCCACCCGCCTCGCCCGCGAGGTCGTGCTCCGGAGGCAGGTAGGTGCCGTGGAGCCCCCCAGCCGTAACGGCACCACCGAGCAGTGGTTCCTGCATCGTCATGACCCACCTCCGTCGATCGTCACGGGGGAAGAGATCGCCGATGCCGTGCTGATACGTGCCGAGCCCACGTATCACAGACGCTTTCTGTCACTCCTTGTTGCACGACGGATGACACCAGTCGGCGACTGGTGGCGGTACGGGGGCTGGCCCTACGCTCGCCCCGGGAGTGCGGCACTAGGGAAGACGAGGTTCACATGTCGGGTCCGGAACAGCCGATGCGCGACAAGGCGCCGATCGACGTCGTGCGGGTGCCCAAGCCGCGGCGACCGGTCAGCCCAGAGCCTCTCGTCGCCGTGCCGTCCGACGTCCTCGTCCGGTACAACGCCCGCGTGCTCGACCCGACCACGGCGATGCAGGTCGCCGGCCAGAGGCCGATCCGGCCCACCGTGTACGTCGCCGATCGCCTCATCGTCAGCAGTGCCTCGGACGCCGACGTCCGTGGAGCGCTGGAGGAGGCG
>JAOPVG010000337.1 GCA_025966255.1 Jatrophihabitans sp. | reverse complement strand
GGCGCCGGTCGGCGATCTCGGCGTAGATCAGTTCGTCGACGTGCGCCTTGAGTTTGGCAAAGCGACGCCACGGGCCGACCTTCTCCAGGGCGGGATACATCCAGCCGATGAAGATCGTCGGGCCGATGCGCACCAGCTTCTGCAGCAGCGGACGCATCTCCTCGCGCCGCGCGTCGTCGGTGACGCCGAAGACGATCCGCAGGATCACCTCGAGGCTGATGTCGTTCATGTGCGGGTGAATGGCGAACGGGACGCCGACCGGCCACGTCGCCACGTTCTCGGCCGCGAGCTTCTCGAGCACCTCGCCGTACCCACGCATCGACTCACCGCGGAATGCCGCCATCACGCGCTTGCGGCTCACCTTGTGCGCGTCCTCGTCCAGGAGGAGCACGGAGTGCTCGCCCATGATCGGCCCGAGGATCGCGTTGCCCTCACCGGCGTGGAACGTGTCGGCCGGACCCGCGAACACCTCGCGGATGTGCTCGGGTTTCGTCAGCACGATGCCCTGCCCGGCGGGGGCGACGCGCACGGAGAAGACATCGCCGTAGCGGCGCTGCCACCGCGGCGCGGTATAGGTACGCAACGACAGGAACATGATCGTCTGCAGGATGGCCGGCATACGGGGCCCGGGCGGCAACTGCGCGGCAGTCGAAACGTCCCGCTGGGTGACGAAGTGATCGATCGCGGTCATCGGACTCTCCCCGGTATGCGTGTCCCTCGATGTATACGCACGTATAAGACGCTTGTCTAGACGTTCGGGATATCCTCCTGCCGTGGGCCACCGCGAACAACTCCTCGCCGCAGCGCGCACGTTGCTGGAGGAGCAGGGCTACGCCCACATCACCGCGCGCGATCTCGTCGCGGCCTCGGGCACGAATCTGGCCAGCATCGGTTATCACTTCGGCTCCAAGGCGGCCCTGCTCAACGCGGCGATCGAGGCGTCCTTCGAGGACTGGGCCGCGCAGCTGGCCGACTTCGCCATGTCGGATCCGGACGCGACTCCGCTGCAGCGCGCCGGCGCCACCTGGGTCGCCTCGCTGGAGGGGCTGCCCGCACGGCGGCGCATCCTGCAGTCCTACGTCGAGGCGCTGGCCCAGGCCATGCGCGTGCCGGAGCTCCGCGGGCAGATCGCTGCGCACTACGACCGCGCCCGGGCGATGGTCGCCGAGCTCGTCGCCCGCTCGATCGGTGCCGGCGCGAAGCCCGACGAGCCGCGCTGCCGAGCCGTGGCGGCGCTCGTCATCGCGGCCTGCGACGGGCTGGCGATGCAGTGGATGCTCGACCCTGACGGCACGCCGAAGGCCGAGGATCTCGTGGCCGGCCTGGAAGCTGTGCTGGCCGCGTCCTTCCCGTCCGACTAGTGGTCCGGCGGCGCGTAGGTGGTGACCTGCACCGCGACGGTGACCGCGACCGGGTCGGGTAGCGCCTGGATGCGACTGGCCAGCGTGGCGGCGTCGACGTGCACCGCGCTCGGCCCCATTGCGACCGCCGCGGCGGCGTCGTCGTGATCGAGGCTCAGCTCATAGGTCAGCACGTCGCTGCCGACCGACTGAAAGCGCTCGAACGTGGCCGCCTGCCGCTGCCCCTTGTGCGGATCGATGCCGATCATGCCCAACGGTCCGACGAGCTGTTGCAAATGCTCGGGCAGGGGCGACGCGGTGATCAGCAAGCCATGGGGGGCGAGGATGCGCTCGATCTCGGCCGCGTTGCGTGGGCCGAAGACGGAAAGCACGGTCGTGGCCACGTGAGTCGCGATCGGCAGCCGCAGCCAGGTGTCGGCGCCGAGCGCCGCACCGCGCGGGTGAGCCCGCGCGGCTCGCCGTAGTGCTGGGGTGGACAGGTCGAGGCACAGCCCCACGCGCCCGACGAGCCGATCGAGCACGGCGGCGAGGTAGTACCCGGTACCGCCGGCGAGGTCGACGACGATCCCGGGATGCTGCGGCGCGGAGCGTTCGACGGCGAGTCGTCCGATCAGCTCGGCCAGACGGGCGAAATGCCCAGCGGCGAGAAACCGCTCGCGGGCCGCGACCATCGCCGCGGTATCCGCCGTGCCAGTCGGAGTGCCGGTCGCGATCAGGTTCACGTAGCCCTGGCGGGCGACGTCGAAGCTGTGGCCGGCGCCGCAGATCACGCGGCGCTGATCGAGCCGGAACGGCTCGTGGCAGATCGGGCACCGCACCGCGGGCAGCGCGGCGGCGAGGGCCGCGGCGTCAGCGGCCGTCGGATATCTCGCGGACGGCGGGACGGACGTCGGCCAGATAGATCGCGGCCGCGATGACGGACGCGAGCGAGAAGACGGAGATCAACGAACCCGGCGAATAGGGCGAGCTGAAGAACGTCCCGAGCAGGCCGGAGACGAGCAGGATGGCGACCCAGGCGGGCTTGGTGAGCTTGTCTACGGCGGGGAACGCGGCGGACTTGCGGATCAGGCAGTCGGCCAGGGCCCACAGCCGCAGGGCAATCAGCGCGTAGTACAGGACGTGGTCGGTCCAGTAGTAGAGCTGATTCACGATGTCCACAACAGAAGCGTACCGACGCGGACACGACTGTGCCCCGTCCCGAGAACGGGACGGGGCACTGCCACGTGTCATCCGCTTGCCCCCCAGCGCGGACTACGCGGGTTTCAGGCCTTCGTCGTGCGCTTCGCCGGCGCCTGGCGGGCGGCGGGCTTGCTCGCCGGCGTGCTGGCGGGCTTGGTCTCGGCCGGCTTGGTCTCGGCCGGCTTGGTGGCCTTGGCCGGCGACGGCTTGCGGGCCGGCGTCACGGCCGACTTGGCGCCGATGCCGGTCAGCGACTGCACGGGCTTGACGACGCGCTCCTGCACCGTCTCGACGACGACGCCCGAGACCGAGCCCGCGGTGTCGACGAGCTTGGCCACGCGCTTGTCGCTCTTCAGGGTGGAGATGAACACCTCGGCCCGGTCGGTGACCGTCGCGCTGTAGCCCTTGGCGTGGGTCAGGTAGGGCTCGATCGCGGACTTGATGGCGTCCAGATTGACGGCCTTCTCGGCCGACACGCGGAGGTCACTGACCGCGCCGGTCGCCTTCTCGGCGATGTCGGAGACGTTGTCGCGCGCCTTGCCGACGAACTCGTTGGCCTGGCCGGTCACATCGTTGAGCTGCGCCTGGGCCTGGTCGATGACGTGCTTGCCCTGGCTGACGGCGTTGTCTGCGTACGAACGGATGTCACTGGTGATGGACATGTGTCACTCCTTGATTCGGGGACTGGTGCGAATTGAGGGCGGTGGAGCGGGCGGCTAGTCGGCCGCCCCCGGCTCCGGGGTGGGTGCGGATGCCATGTCGGACTCCGCACGCAGTTGTGCGTTCTCACGCCGGAACGACTCATAGATGTCGAGCAGCACCTGCTTCTGACGCTCGCCGAGGTCCTTGTCGGTCATGATCGCGGCGACGAGTTCCTGGTTGCCTTCGCGGAACTCGAGGAACCCGGCTCGCACGTAGAGCTGCTCGGCCGAGATCCGCAATCCCTTGGCGATCTGCTGGAGGATCTCTGCGCTGGGCTTGCGAAGTCCTCGCTCGATCTGCGAGAGGTACGGGTTCGAAACGCCGGCGAGCCGAGCGAGCTGACGAAGCGACACCTGACCTGCTTGGCGCTGCTCCCGGATGAATTCTCCGATTGCGGCACCGCTGCGCTTCGCCTGCTCTTTCGGCCGCTCGGCTATCACCCGCCCAGTGTGACGGAGTACTGCTAGCTATTGCAAGCGCTCAGCTAGCGACCTGCATCACCCTCTCCTCAGGGGCTTCGCTCAGCCCGATCCGGCCATGGACGCGACGCAGGAACCGCGGCGCGTACCAGCTGTTCTCGCCGAACACCTTCATGAATGCGGGCACGAGCACGCCACGTACCACCGTGGCGTCGATCAGAATTGCGAGGCCGGTACCCAGGCCGAAGAACTGGATGAAGCTGACCTTGCTCGTACCGAAGGCGAAGAAGCTGACCGCCAGCAGCGCCGCCGCGGTCGAGACGATCCGCCCGGTCCGGGCCAGGCCGTGCGTGACGGCATCCTCGGTCGACGCGCCGCCATCATGCAGTTCCTTGATCCGGCTCATGAGGAAGACCTCATAGTCCATGGACAGGCCGAACGCGATGCAGAAGAGCAGCACCGGCATGGACGTGTTGGTCGGCGTCGGGGTGAAGCCGAGCACCGACGCGAAGTGACCGCCCTGGAAGATCCACACCATCGCGCCCAACGTCGCGCCGAGCGTCAACGCGTTACCGAGCAGCGCCCGCAGTGGCTGCACGAGGCTGCCGGTGAAGAGGAACAGCAGCAGGAACGTCGTGAGGATGATGATCGCCACCGCGGCCGGCAGGTGCGAGCTGATCGCTTGCTTGGAGTCGATCAGTTGGGCCGTCGTTCCGCCCACGAGCACCTTCGTGTCGGGCGGCGCGTTGACCCCGCGGATCTGGCGGACCAGATTTTGCGCCGCATCCGACGCCGGGTCGAGTCCCGTGCTCACGCTCACTCGCTGCGACCCGGACGCGGTGAGGGGGGCGCGGCCCGGCGCCGCCTGCGTCGCGTGCCCAGCACTGAAGGTGCCCGCTGTGCTCACGGCCTGCTGTACTGACGGCACCGCGCTCAACTGCCGCGTGTAGCTCTGCAACTCGGCCGCCGGAACGGCGGGCGTGATGACGACGTCGATCACCTGCGGCTTCGTCGCGAAGTCGTTGCGCAAGGTGTCGCCGACCTGATGGCTGGCGGCGGTGTTGGGCAGGACGCGGTCGTCCGGCGTGCCGAAGGTGACGTTCAGCAGTGGCGCCGCGAGCAACAGCAGCGCGGCGAACACCGGGATCGCCGCGAGGGCGGGCCGGCGCATGACGCGCGTCGCAAGCCGTCCCCAGAAGGGCGCTTCGACGCTGCGCACCGTGCGCACACCGGGCACCCGGCCCGCGTTGACGCGGTGCCCGAGTACGCCCAGCACGGCCGGCAGTACCAGTAGCGCGCTCGCTGCGGACAGCAAGGTGACCCCGACGCCGGCGTAGGCGAAGGACTTCAGGAAGTACACCGGAAAGACGAGCATTGCCGAGAGCGCGGCCGCGACCGTGAGTGCGGAGAACGCGATCGTGCGACCGGCCGTGGCCATCGTTCGGGCCACCGCCTCAGGCACTTCCGACCCGGTCGCAAGTTCCTCTCGGAACCGGCTGACCATCAGCAGGGCGTAGTCGATGCCCAGACCGAGACCGAGCGCCGTCGTGAGGTTGATCGAGAACACGCTCACGCTCGTGAAGTGCGTCAGGATGCTCAGCTCGGCGAAGGTACTGAAGATCGCCAGCACACCGATGCCCAGGGGCAGCAGTGCCGAGACGAGGCTGCCGAACGCGAGCACGAGCAGGATCAGGGTCAGTGGCACCGCGATGGCCTCCGCGATGGCGAGGTCCTTGCCGACCTGTCCGCCCACGTCGGTTCCGCGTTGCCCGCCGATCTGTACGGTGACGGCCGAATCGTCGACGTGCGCGTAGGTGGTCAGCAAGTCCGACGCGTTCGTGTCGGCGACAGTGTCGTCTCCGACGACCCGGCCGAGGACGAGCGCGGCCGAGCGGTCACGCGTGGCCAGTGTCGGCGCGGGGACCGACCAGTACGACGTCACCCCCTTGAGCCGTGGGTCGGCGGACAACCGTTCGGTGAGCGCCTTCCCGCTGGCCACCACGGCCGGGGAATCGACATTCCCGCTGCGCGCGTGGACGAGGAAGAGCAGGTCCGGTTCGCCGCCGAACTTCTGCTCGAGCAGCACCTTGGCCTGGCTCGACGCCGACGCGGGGTCGTCGAAGCCCTGGCTGAGCAGCCGGCCGAACACCCCGATCCCGAGCACGACGGATGCGGCCAGCACGACGAATGCGAGGCCGAGGACGAGTCGGGCGCGAGCCACGACGGCGATTCCGATTCTGTAGAACATGACGGGCTCCCCGCGGGGCGAGACGATGTTGACGCCGTAAACTTGTCACCCCAAGTTCACGGTGTCAACATAGTTTCTCGTGACCCTTCCCGGCCCGGGCAAGCAGCCGTATCACCACGGCGATCTGGCCAATGCGCTGGTGCAGGCCGGGGTGGAGCTGGCCCGCGAGGGCGGTCCGGACGCGATCGTCCTACGGGAGGCGGCCCGCCGGGTGGGGGTCTCGGCCACCGCCGCGTACCGGCACTTCAGCGCGCTTCCCGACCTGGTCGAAGAGGTGGCGGCCGCCGCACTCAGTCGGCTTGCCCTGGCCATGGAGGCTGAGCTGGACCGCTGCCGGCCGACCGGTGATGCCCGTGCGGACGCCTGGACCGAGATGCTGGCTGTCGGCCGCGGTTACGTCCACTTCGCGCTGGCCGAACCGGGGTTGTTCGCGGTCGCGTTCACTCGGGACAAGCCGGCGGTCGACAACGCGCGCGCATCCGGCCGCACGGGCTTGACCGCTCGCGATCTGCTCGAGCGGGCGCTCGACAAGATGCTGGCGGCCGGGATGTTGTCCCCCGACGATCGGGGGCCAGCCTCGATCGCGTCGTGGGCAATCGTGCACGGACTCTCGGAGCTGCTCGTCGGCAAGCTGTCGGATCTGCCGGCGCCCGCCCGCGAGGCGGTCATCGAGCAGACCCTCGAGGTGTTCGGCCGCGGACTGATCATCCGCGAGTGACCGCACCCCGTGCGGCGCATCGTTTCCTCGCCGAACGCGGAGAACGTGTTGGCTCAGACGCGCGAGGCGTGGCCCCGACGATTGAACAGCACGCCCGCGCCGATCAGCACAGCCGCGCCGACGAGCAGGGCCATGATGTCGAACCCGGTGAACGCGGTCCCGCCGCCCGCGCCGGCGGCACCGGACGAGGCGCTGATCGGCTGGACGTTGATGACCTGGAAGGGATCGACCGGGCAGCCGGTGGCATCGGTGTCACCACCGACAGCGACGAATTTGTGTCGGCCGAAGAGGCCGGCGGGCAGGGTGACCTGGACCGAGAAGGCGCCGGTGGCGCTCGACGTGACAGTCGCCATCACGTTGCCGGAGCTGGTGTCCAACCTCAGCTGGATCGAAGCGTTCGCCGCGAAGTTGTTACCGGTCACGGTCATGGTGGCACCGGGAAGCGGGTTCTCCGTACTGATCGACATTGTCGGGCAGGTGGTCGGTGGATACGCGACCGCCGACGACGCCGGACCGACCAGCACCAGCCAGAGGCTGGCTAGGCCGAGCGCGATCATCGCTCTAACTCTCATCTAAGCACCCCTCGAACCGGGACCGTGCGGCCCGCTCACCTTGAACAACGCGACGACATGACAAAGGGTGCGGACCCCGGGGAACAAGAATTACGTGAGCTAGCTGTTAGTTCGATGGGGAGCTTATATCCATTAGGCCCCGCTGTCCCGCGATGTCCAAAGAAATCGCGTCGGAGAGCGACCGCTTGATCACAGCGAGTGCAATGGGCCCGAGTTCGTAATGGTGCAGCGCGGTACCGAGAAACCCCACTGTGCGCCCGTCGAGTTGGACCGGGGTACCCGGTTCGGGCAGCTCGTCGGAGTCTCCCGACAGGTGGACGAGGACGAGTCGGCGCGGCGGTTTGCCCAGGTTCTGCACGCGGGCGACCGTCTCCTGCCCGCGGTAGCACCCCTTGTCGAGGTGGACGGCGCGCCCGATCCACCCGACCTCGTGGGGGATGGTCCGGTGGTCGGTCTCGAAGCCGAACCGGGGCCGTCGGGCCTCCACTCGCAGCGCCTCGAAGGCCCAGAGGCCGGCGGGGTCGGCGCCGGCGGCGACGAGAGCCGCCATCACGCCCGGGCCCCGCTCGCGCGGCACGAGCAGGTCGGCGGCGTCCGCGCCGGGCCAGGACATGCGGCGGACGAATCCGCCGCCGGCCAGGGCGATCGCGCGGCCGGCGGAGTCGGGCACCGGGAGCCCGGCGACAGCGAGAACGGTCGGCGTGGCCGGACCGACGACGGACAGGACCGCCCACTCGGCGGACACGTCGGCCGGCTCGACGCGCTTGAGGAACTGCATCTTGCGGAGGTAGCCGAGCACGTCGGCGGCGGTGGCGGGCTCGGTGTCGATCCAGATCTTCTCGCCGAGTTCCGTGACCTGCCAGTGCTGCTCGACGTGACCGTGCGGGGACAGCACCAGCGCCTCGGTGGCGTCTCCGTCGGTGAGGGCGGCGAGGTGCTGGGAGCAGATCGAGTGCAGCCAGCCCAGCCGATCCTGCCCGGGGACAACCAGGACGTCCCGGTTGCTGCGGTCGACGACCCCCGCACCGGAGCTGAGGAGTCGCTGCTCACGCAGTGGGTCGCCGTAGTGCCACGGGACGCCGGCATCGCGGCCGCTGGCCGCCACCGCTCGTTCGAGGTAGGTGGTCATATCACCGGATTCATCGTTTGGCGGCGGCGTTTTGTTCCGCCCCCGCGTCGGCACAGTCGTGGCAGCGGCCGAAAACCGTGAAGTGCGAGCGATCGAGGACGAAGCCGCTCTGGCTCCGCAACTTGCTGGCCAGGCCGTCGACGAGGTCCGGCGCGGCGTCGACGACCGTGCCGCAGGAGTGGCAGACCACGTGGATGTGGTCATCCTCGGCCGGGCGGTAGGACGGCGCGCCGTGCCCGAGGTGCGCGTGCCGTACGAAGCCGAGTTCCTCGAGCAATTCGAGGTTGCGGTAGACCGTGGTGACGTCGACGCCCTCGACCGATTCGCTGATCTGCTCGGGCGTGGCGTGACCGAGTTCGCGCACCGCAGCCAGCACCTGCTCGCGCTGGGGCGTCACGCGCATGCCCCGCGCGCGCAGCTGCGCGGCGAGGTCCACCTCGCCCGCCACGGGCGGATGCGAATGGTCATGGGCGTCCATGGGCCCATCGTAGGTAGCCTGGCGCCGTGTCGGCCATGGTTGGAGCGGACGGCGGACCCGCCGTCCTTGGTGTGTTGGGCGTCGGGGTCGTCGATCCGAGCACGCCGGTGATCCGCGCGGACGACCCGGGTGTGACCCGCGGCGACGGCTGTTTCGAAGGGTGCCGGCTGCAGGTCGGCCCCGACGGCATCGGCATCATCGACAAGCTGGACGCGCACCTGGCCCGGATGACGCGCTCGGCCGCGTCGCTCGAGATCCCGTTCGACGAGCCGGCGTGGCGGGCGCTGGTAGCCGAGACAGCCGCTGAGTGGACCCATCCGGGCGAGGCGGCGGTCAAGCTGCTGCTGACCCGCGGTCCGGCGTCCGGCGGGGGACCGGCCGGCTTCGTCTGGATCACGCCGCTGCCCGCCGACTACCCGCGGTTACGGCGCGATGGACTGCGTGTGATCACGCTCGACCGGGGTGTCGGCTCGGCCGCCTTCGCCGGCGCCGGATGGCTGCTCGGCGGCGTCAAGACGCTCTCCTACGCGATCAACGTGGCCGCGCAGCGCGAGGGCGCCCGCCGCGGTGCCGACGACGTGCTGTTCGTCAGCGCGGACGGGATGGTGCTCGAGGCCCCGACCGGATCCGTGGTCTGGTCGTTCGGACGCACGTTGCACACTACGCCGACCGGTGCGTCAGGCATCCTGGCCGGGACGACGCAGCGACTGCTGTTCGAGCGCGCGGCCGCGGCCGGCTGGCGGACGGCGGACACCCGGGCGACCCTCGATGAGCTGCACTCCGCCGACGTCGTGTGGCTGGTGAGCAGCGTGCGCGGGCCGGTCGATGTCGTCGAGCTGGACGGGAAAGCGCGCACCCGGCTGCCCGCCGTGGACGCCGAGATCCGCCGACTCTGTGGCTTCTGATCACAAGAAGAAAACATCGTTGCCGCAGCTTCGGCGCGGAAGTACGGTTGAGGTACACGAGAGAGGGGGTGGTCCAGAGTTGAGTACTTGTCGGACACGTGAGGTGGCTTCCAGCTAACCGCCGCAAGAGCAACGGACCTGCGAGGGCTAGGCCCCCTGCCGCGAGCGAATGCGGTGGTGAGCAATACCTGGCAGCTACCCGGCCCCCGAGTTGTCGGCCCGTCCAGCCGACCCGCCAGAGGCGGAACAGACTCGGGGGCCGTTTTTCGTCCTGGATCCGCCAAGGGCGGATCAGATCAAATGCGCCAGGCCGTAGATGGGCTTGGAGTACCAGGTGACCATTCCCTGTTCCTGCAGGAAGGCCATGATCTTCTCGGCCATCCAGCGGCGGGTTTCGTGATAGTTCGGGTTGTTGCGGGCGGCCCTGATCGCCTCGTGGGGATCGAGTCCGACCTCCTTGTAGACGTCCGGACTGATCATCGACGTCGCAACGAACGCGGCCACGATCGCCGACGCCGTGTTGCTGACGACCTTCGCGATCGGCCCGATCGACGCCATCTGCCGAGCGACCTCCTCGCGGGCGAAGCGCACGTGCCGGGCCTCCTCCACGACGTGGATGCGGTTCACCATGCGCACGAGCGGATGCACCGACTCGTCGTTGACCATCTCGCGCTGCAGCCGGTCGGTGATCTCCTCGGCCACGAGCACCGGCGCGAAGAGGGCCGGGCCGGCGGCGGTGGCCTGGTAGATCCGGGCCAGGTGATGGATCAGGGCGCGCGGCCGGTAGGTCGGCGTGCCCAGCTTGGCGATCGACTTGGTGAACATGATGATGTGCCGCGTCTCGTCACCGATCTCGGTGAGCGCGTACTGGGTGCGCGGATCCTGCGGGTCCTGGTGGTAGGCCCACCGCGACAGCATCTGGATGAGGATCAGTTCGAACCAGAGGCCGGTGGACGCGACGCTGGCGAGTTCCTGGCGGGACAGCTCGCGGCGTTGCGGATCGGTCATGCGGTCCCACAGCCCGGTGCCGTAGAGCGAGGTGCGCTCGTACGGCATGAACTTCAGGTCGCCGTAGACGCCGTCGACCGGCGCATCCCAGTCGATGTCGAGTTCGGGGTCGTAGGAGTGCTTCGACGAGGAGCCGAGAAGCCGGCCGGCGGTCTTACGGACGCTCTCGGTCGGGGCGACAGCGGTCATTTTCACACTCCCCTTGGGCCGGGCGATCCACCGGATCTCGGCCACCTAGCCAGGTTTCCTATGACTAGGTGTACCAGCTAGTTCAGGCCATGACAAGCTGTCGCACATACTTGCGCGAAGCCCGTCCCCATAGGCTCTCGGCATGACCGCGGGCCCGTCTGACGACGCCACCGACGAGCCGCGCGACGGCCGGTCGACCCGCTGGGATCCACATCGCCGCGAACGGCGGCTGACGATCATCACCGCCGCCATTGCGGCCATCGAGCAGTACGGCCCGGACGCCCTCACGGCGCAGATCGCGGAGCAGGCCGGCGTGCCGCGCACCCATGTGTACCGGCACTTCGACGGCAAGCCGGCCCTCGATCTTGCGGTCTCGGGCCACATCGCCAACCAGATCGGGCAACAGATCCGCGCGGCGCTCGCGACGCCCGGCTCGGCCCGCGACATCATCAGCGCCTCGATCGACACGCACCTCGGCTGGATCGAGCAGCATCCGAACCTCTACCGGTTCCTCGCCCAGCACGCCTACACCGTGCGGGCCACCGGCTCGCACGACGCGGACGACGCGAAGGCCGCGTTCGCCGCAGAGCTCACGATCTTGATCCACCGGTACCTGCGCACGCTTCGAGTCGACACCGGCCCGGCGGAACGCATGATCGTCGGCGTGGTGGGGCTCGTGGATGCCACGGCCGCGTGGTGGCTCGAGCGTGGCGATCTGTCCCGCAGCGCGCTCACGGCCGAGCTGACCGACCGCGTGTGGGTGATCATCGACCGCAGCGGCCAGGAGCTCGGTCTCACGCTCGATCCGGACCTGCCGTTGCTGCAACTCTGACGAGCTGCGCGTTGAGGTGGGGCGCGAAGGGCCGCCCGCCCGGCGCGAGTTCGGTGGCGTACACCAACTCGTCGCCGCGTACTGCGTACAGCCGATGCTCGCCGTCAACGCTCTTGGCGGCGGGAGTGTGGACAGCCGACGCCGTCTTGATCTCCCACTCCTGATCGCCCGCGGTGCCGGTGAACATCAGCGCTTGGCCGGTATTGGACGCGAGCACCACCTCGACGTCGTCCGGGCCCGCGCCCGGACGCCAGAAGCCGCTCTCCCGCCACGCCGGCCGCACGACTGCGCCCTCCTCGTCCACCAGCCAGGACCGAGATTCGTAGGCGAGGAACGGCCGTCCGTCATGAACGAAGGCGAGTTGCTGCCCGTACCGGAATTCGGTGCCGCTGGACGCCACGATCCCGGTGCCGCTGCCCCGCCACGTTCCGACGAGGGGAAGGAGGGCAAGGAGGGCGTCGTGCAGTGGTGCGCCGGAGCGCAGGTCGTCGGCGTCGGGAACGGGGGTGGTCACCGCTGGCCGGCGAAGAGCTTGACGAGCAGGTAGACCGCCATCGCCCCGATCGCCAGGAAGGTGATGATCAGTACGGCGAGGTACGTCGCTTCCACGAATCGACCGTACAGCAGAATGTGGCCATGACCGGGTCGCGCGCGCTCGTTGTGAAGTGCACGTCTGGCGAGGACGCGCCGGAGCGCTGCTCGCAGGCATTCACGGTGGCGTCAGTAGCTCTTGCCGCCGGCGTGCCGGTGTCGATGTGGCTCACCGGTGAGGCGGTCTGGATGGCCGTCGCGGGGCGGGCCGAGGCGTTCACGCTGCCGCACTCCGCGCCGCTGGCCGACCTGCGGAATGCCGTCCTCGCCGGCGGGTCACTGACCGTCTGCACGCAGTGCGCCGCGCGGCGCGACCTCAGCCAGAGCGACCTGCTTCCAGGGGTGCGTATCGCCGGCTCGGCCAGCTTCGTCGACGAGAT